>CBHXZU010000621.1:0-4263 GCA_966125105.1 uncultured Prosthecobacter sp. | reverse complement strand
ATCGGACGAATGCGCCGGTGCAGAACCAATCCCTCGCCGAAGCGCAAGTCCCCGCAGGCCGGTCCACACAACGGCATTACCACCGCATCAGCGAGGAATTCTACTACATCCTTGAAGGCGCGGGCTGCATGGAGATCGACGACGAAACCCGCGAAGTCGCTCCCGGCGACGCCATCCTGATCCCGCCCGGCGCCTGGCACACCATCACCGCCCGCTCGGCGCTGAGATTCCTCTGCTGTTGCGCCCCGCCGTATGCGCATGAGGATACTTACTTTGAGTAGCGGAGCGCAGGGGGCGGTGGTCTATTTGCATTCGCGCAACCTACTCCTCCTCCGCAATCGACCCTTTCTTTTTATGGGCGAGCAAAACGGTTAGCGCGCCGTCGAGGAGCCGATATGCGCCGAAAATAGCGGAGGCACCAGAGATGGCGAGAATGCGGCCGGTAATTGCTCCCGCGCCATACCAGAACCCTCCAAACAAGCCCGCGCCAGCGACCAAGGCGCAGCCACCTGTAATGCACTTTCGAACACCGCCACCTCGAATCTCCGCTACACGTTCGCGACGCGCCTCTTCATACATCTCGTCCGCTGATTCCCCCGTGATCCCGTTCACTTTCAGCATGAAGTAGGTCTTCTCGCGGCGCTCATCCCAAAGGACCGCGCGCAGCACGTCCTGGTAAATGCGCTCTCTCAGTTCGGGGCTCATGGATTGCGGTGGAGGTTCAATGGATATGGCGAAAGCACGCGGAGCACATTCTTCATATCATGAGGTTTCCGCGACAAACCGACGCTGAGCCATTTATCCCCTCAAGCCGAATAAAAAGACCCTCGCGAAATCCCATTTCACCGCCCGCTCGCACAATCATCGGGCCGTAAAATCTCCTTTTTACCGTCCATCATTGTGCAAGCGGGACGTGAAATCCGGTTTTGCCTTCGCCTGTTTGCGCGGGCTGCCCGTGAAAGCTCGTTTCACGTGGACCCAATTGCGCGCGGCTGTGGTGAAAAGCGCTTTCACCCTGGCATGAATGCGCGCGCAGCACGCAAAAGCTCGTTTCACGGTGATTGGATTGCGCGCGGCAATGGTGAAACGGGGTTTTTTGACGCTCTTTCTGCGCGCGTGTGCCCTGCAAAAACGCTTTCGCGGTTGGGTGCGCCTTAAGCGATGGCGCAAAAGCGTTGGATCGTTGGCCCGGCGCTGATCTCCCGCGCCATTCGGACCGTTCCAATTGCGGCGATTTGCACCGCAAAAACGCGTAGAAACTTCCCCGGTGAAGAATTTTCGTTTCGGACAAATCCCTCATCTCGTGCAGCTAAAAAATATTATCGTGATGCCGGAACCACCCAAACCCTCTTCCGTCATTTTTCGAAATCGGGGATTCTCGTGCCGCGTCGAACGGCAGGCATGAAGCCCGCCGGCCGGGGCATCAGAAAACAATCTCAACAATCGAAAACAAACACAACTATGACTAAACGTATCAACACACTCCCGAGCACCATTGATGACATCATCAGCCTCGGCAACAAAGCACTCACCGGCGCTGTCGCCATCGGCGCTGGCATCCCGTTGACCATCAACACGACCACCGCAATCGCGGCAAATCTGCACGACTTGATCGGCGATCCCGCGACTCCGCTGGTGCCGGGCAAGCAGGCGAAATACACCGCGCAGAAAACCGCGGTAAAAGACGCCTACGCCGGAGCTCGCGCCGCAAAAAAAGCGGGCCGCGCATTCTGCATGCTCGCCATCGACGTGCTGAAGCCGGTGCTCGGCGGACAGTGGAATACGCAGTGGAATGCGGCCGGCTTCTATCTGCCGTCGCTCAAGGTGCCGGCTAACCCCACGCCGATCCTCATTCGCCTCCGCGAATACTTCAACGCGAACCCCGCGCAGGAAGTCGCGGCGCTGAACGTGAATGCCACGACAGCGCAACTCCGCCTCGCCGCGATCCAATCGGCCGAGCTCGCAGTGGCGCAAGCGCGCGACCTCCTGCTCTCGCGTAAGGCCGACCGCGATGCCTCGCTCTCCGGCCTGCGCAAGCGCCTCAGTGGCCTGCGCGGCGAACTCGAGCAGCGCGTTTCCGCGGAGGACGGGCGTTGGTATGACTTCGGCTTCCGCCGTCCCGCCGACGGCAGCATCCCGTCGCCTGTGACCGGGATCGTGATCACACCGGCCGGCTCGGGCCAGCTGGTCGTCACGTGGGAACCTTCGGCTCGCGCGGAGAATTACCGCGTGACCTGGAAGCCGAACAGCAGCAGCGATCCGGCGATCGATGCGGGTCTCTTCACGGATCCGCAAGCGGTCCTCTCCAGTGTGCCGAGCAGCGTTACGATCACCGTCACGGTGAGCGCGCGCAATAGCTCCGGCGAAACGTTGCCGACGGAGGCGGCGATCACGCTGCCCTGATGGGAGAACAGGGCTCCGGCGGTTCCGGCCCGTTCTCGAGAGGCGCGCCACCGAAGTGACGCTCCATAATCGGGGAAACCGTCGTGAGGCGCAAGGGGCACACGCTTACGTGGCGCCCAGTCTGGAAACAGGCTGGGCGCCTTTTTTGCGTTCACCGATTCACTCCGCCTGCAATTCGCGCAAAGCCGCGCACGCGGCGTGATAGAGTTCAGCGTTGCCGAGCAGGACCAGCGCAGACGCAATCTCTTCATCCTGCCCGTCTGATCGCAATTGCGCGGCCGTTTCCTCGAAAGCCTTTCGGCGCGCTGCATCCGGTGAGCTCTCCAAATTGAACAAAAAGTCCCGCAACCGCTCGTCCTCGCGAACGGCGTGAATGAGTGAAACCACGACTTCGGGAATGTGCGGATCGGGCATCGGTGGGAGCGGACGCTGATGGAGCTTAGACGACTTATACAGTCGCTTCAAACGAGTCGTAGGATTAGTTCTCTGCTGCTGTGTACTGGGGAGATTTCCCGAAAGTGATCGGCGGCTTGTTTGGGGGCTTTTGCAGTCAGAATGCACGAAAAGCCGGTCATCCTGATGGAGCTTCAAGCGACTGAAGGCCCCCGAACCACCCGCCAAAAATCCATCGCCGGGAGTCACCCTCGCATCCGCGCCACTTCCAACAACGGTTCTTTAGCACGCGGGACGAGGAAGGACCCGAGCCGTTCACGACAACCTCATCGCCGGCGAATCAGTTTCGGTGAATGGCTCGGGGTCCTTCTCCTCGTTACACTCGGTCAGGATGACTGACTTTTCGTGCATCGAGCGAAATACGGGCATTCGCGCCCGAAGGAGCGAAGCCTCGCGATCGACTATGGCCGCCCGGCAACCGAAGCCACAAACGCAGGAATCTCCCCGCGCTTGCACGGCTCCCCTTCGGGGTAAGCCGACATCCGGCCGACCTTACCGTCTTTCCACACCCACGCCTTCGGCTCAAACGGGCCCACCTTTTGCGGATCGCTCCACGTGTGAATGGCGAGCAAGCGCTCCGTGAGCGCGGCGGCCATGTGCATGGGACCGCTATCGACGCTCACCGTGAACGCAGCATTGCGAATCAGCCAGCATAGCTCGGGCAGCGTGGTGCGATTAAGCACATCGATCACGTTATCCGCAGCGGGAATCACGACGTCGCCGCGTCCGGCGATCACGACCGGGCGTGGCGCCAATGCCTGGCAAAATGCGATGACTTCTTCGAGTTCCAGCGACTTCCCCGCACCGCGCGAGAAGGGATGGAGCAGGATGTAGTCGGGCGGGAGCGTGACTCCCGCAGGCGCACTGCCGGCGGGAAGCGGCCACTCGAGATGCTCGGGCCGGTCGCATCCGAGCGCTTCGACCAACGCGAGCACGCGGCTGACCGCATGAACCGATTCGCTTCGCGCCGGCACGCGGACCACGCGGTGATGCAACCAGCGCGCGCCTTCACGGGAATCGGACGTGCCCCAGACCGTTCCGCCAACCCACCGTCCGATGAGCGCGCTGCGGAAGAGGCCTTGGAAATCGAGAACAATATCGGGCTCGGCTTGCGCGCGGAGAGAGCGAATCCACGATGGGAACCTCGTCCAACCAAGCGCTCCGCCCAGGCGTTTGCGCGGAAACTCGATGACGCAATCGAGATGGGGATTTTCCGCGAGCAGCGGCGCCCATTCGGGATTCACGAGCCAGCTGATGCGCGCCTGCGGCCATTTGCGCTTTACGCAAGCGACGGCCGGCAGCGTGTGCACGACATCCCCCAGCGAGCTGGGCTTGATGACCAGAATGGAGCGTGGCGATTCCAACGCGTGAAGCCGTTTGATTACTCCCGCGCGAGCGCAGCCGGCT
>CBHXZU010000620.1:0-4267 GCA_966125105.1 uncultured Prosthecobacter sp. | reverse complement strand
GCCGCGTGAACATCCGCCAAACCACCTCCAGGAGGCGCGCCTGTTCCCCATCCAGCTTTGCCTCCGCCCGACCGTCCCACACTGCTTTAATGCGCTGAAACAGAGCCTCATTTTGCACGATCTCGTCTTCAAATGCGGCGAGCACCGGCGCCATCTCCTGTTCCACCGCCTGCATCGCTTTGTCGTTTTTCGCCGAAGTGAACGTGCGCAAAATCGAAGTCGCACGACCCAGCGGACGCCCCGAATCCTCCAGCGCTACGAGCGTGTTTTCAAACGTCGGCGCATCCGTGTTTCCCACAATCGCGGCGATCTCCGCGCGTTGCATGTCCATTGCCTTGAGGATCGCGGGCTTGAAGTCGCCGATCCTTGCGCGATCAAACGGCGGCACTCCCCCGTAAGGACCAGCAAACGGCGCGAGCATGGCGTCTTCCGGCGCCGCGGCGCCGCCCTCAGCGAGCGAGATCTCATTGCGAATCATGGCGAATAGGACAGATGCCGTCGCGGTCTGCAAAAATGTGCGGCGGTGCATGGCTCCGCCACGCTAGCGATGGCTGCGACCGCGTCCAATCTTATGCCAGCGGCACACGCATCCCTTCCGCGTTGGACCTGAAACGTTTTTGCCGCGGCCTTTGAAGCGAAGGGTCTTCGGCCCTCCTTTGCATTTTCGCGCCATCTCGATCGCGGCTTTCAGGTTCGAAGTTGAACGCTGCCTCTACCGTCCCAGCAAGAGCCGCTCGCCCGACTCCGCAGGCAACTCCGCGCGCAGGATTTTTCGCCGCGCTGCCGACACATCGTAGGGCACCCGTCGAAACTCAATCTGGTCGAGGTGAGTATGGTAGAGCACGTAACATGCAGCCGGTTGCAGATCGCGCGGCTGCCCCACCGACCCGACATTCACCAGGACTTTGCCCTCCTGCGGCAGCGTAACCCGTCCCTCACCGCGCGAGCCACTCAACCCGCCATCCGGCGAAAGATGCCAGACCATCGGCAAGTGAGTGTGACCGCAGAAACACAGCCGCTGCGTTTGGCGCGTGAAGTGGGCCAGCGCCTCCCATGCGGACGTCACATACGTCCAGTCCTCGGGCTCGTCGAGTGACGCGTGCACGAACTGGCACGTGGGCTCCTCCCGCGTGAACGGCAGTTTGCCGAGATATTCGCGCTGCTCTGCCGAGAGATTTTCCCTGGAGTAAATGATTCCACGCTGGGCCGCTCCCCGGATTCCAAGCAACGCCCGATCGTGGGCTGCGTATTGATCATGATTCCCTTGCAGCACCGGACAATTCAGCGCGCGGATCATTTCGAGGCATTTGGCCGGCTCCGCCGCGTATCCCACGATATCGCCAAGGCACACCCGCGACCGCGCTTCCTGCGCGTCCATGTCCGCCAGCACCGCGGAAAGCGCGTCCGCATTTGAATGAACGTCGGAGAAGACGGCGCGCGAGAACTTGGCCACGACCGAGGATTAAAGATTCACCAGATCGAGATGTCTATGGGCGAGCGTCAACGTTCAATTCAACGTTACGCCGAAGTGATCACGCCTTTCAGCAATCCCACACAAATCTCTCCGACGACCTCGGCCGGCTGCGCGGCGTCGACCTTCCGAATGCAGGGACGGTCGAGCTTAAGAAAGATCTCGCGCACCTGCTGCAATTGCTCGAGTTGCTCGAAATGATTGGGCGAGTCCCCCCGGGCGCGAATACGGTCGAGCCCCGCAGCCGGGTCAAAATCGAGAAGAATGACCAGGTCCGGCTCCGGCGCGAATTTTTCGTTCTCCGCGAGGATCTTTTCCGGATCCACGCCGCGAGCACCCTGGTAGGCTGCGGTCGAGAAATAGTAGCGGTCCAGTAGCACGACTTTGCCCGCCTTCAGCGCGGGCCGGATCAGCCTTTCCACGTGTTCGGCACGATCCTTCAGAAACAGCGCAAGCTCCTCTTCCAGCGTAAGTCGCCCCTCCGTCATGCTCTGGCGCAGCTTCATCCCCCATGGCCCGCGAGTGGGCTCACCGCTCACGACGGCATCGAGCCCGCGGCTGGCGCAATAATCCGCCAATCGGCGCAGGACAGTGCTTTTTCCGGAGCCGTCGATGCCTTCGAGCACGACCAGCCAGCCGGGTGCATTCGGACGAGGCATGCCGCGGGGGTCTACGGGGCGCGCCGATGCGTGGCAAGCCGCGTGCTTAGGAGACCAGCATGAATTTGTTGGTCACCATCCTCAGCCTGACCCCGGCGGTCGGGGCGATGTTTCGCTTGCTCGAAGAGCGGCCGAAGACCGTGGCTCAACCGCAAAAGACCGGAATCTCCACCCGGCGCCGTTCCCGGTCCCGGGAGCCGCGCCGTGGAAACCATGCGCGTCTGGCCGCGTGGCGCCGGCGCAAGCAGAAGCACAATCCACTCCGTTCTTTGCGAGCGGCGTAAGGCAGGCTCTTATCGCCGGCAGCAATGTCGTCGCCTGCGCCGTATAGCCTGATCATCGCCACTTTCGAACGGCCGGATGATCTCGCCACCACTTTCGCGGGAATCGAAGCGCAAATGCACCGTCCACTGGAGGTCTTGGTGGTGGATTCGTCCCAAGACGACCGCACCAGGAAGCTCTGCGAACAATGGTCTCTGCGGCTTCCCGCGCGATGGATGTTTTCCTACGCCAAAAGCGCGGCAAAGCAGCGGAACCAGGGGGCCGAAGCGGCAAGCTCCGCAGCCGAAGTGCTCGGGTTCATGGATGACGACATCACGCTTTACCCGGATACCTGCGCCCAGATTTGCGAGGTGTTTGGCGAGGACACTGCCCGAGAGATCGGCGGCATTTCCGCGAGGATCGATGAGATCCAGCGACCCCCGCCATCGCGACTCACGCGCTTTTATTACCGGCTGCAATCCGGCTACAGCCACGGCACTTACGGCGGACGCTTGTTTGGACCGGCGATCAATTGTCTCCCCTGCTACTCGGAACCGGCGGAGGGCGAAGGCGCATTGATCCGCGCGGATTGGTTGAACTCCGGCTGCGTTTTCTATCGGCGCGAGCCATTCCTGCGGGAGAAGTTTCCCGCCTTCGAGGGCTACAGCTTCATGGAAGATGTGCATTGCTCGGCGCGGATCGCGAAGACACATCGTCTCTATTTCCACACCCGCGCGCGCTGCAGCCACCGGGACGGGACAAACTCCCTCAAACGCGATCACCTCGGTCTCGCCCGCCAGCGGATTCAAAATCAACGCGTCGTCGCGCGCGATGTCCTAGGCCTTCGCGGAATGCCGCTCGCGTGGAAGTTCTTTCTCCACCGGCTGTTTGCGACGCTCACGATCGTCCGTCAGCGCCAGCCGGGCTGGACGCAATCCCTGCGAGGAACTTGGGCTTAGCCATGTGGGCGCATCGCTTTCGCAAGCTCTGGCAATCGCTGGCCTCCCGCCGGCGCTCCCTCATTTACCGTGCCTTGGGGATGAAAATGGACGGCTCCGTCTGGCTCGAAGCGATTGAATGGCCGGCGCGGCCCGGGTGCATCTCGCTGGGCCGCGGCGCCGCCCTGGACCGGGGGGTCACGCTCCTGGCGACAAATGACTCGGCGCGCATTCGCATCGCCGAGAGTTGCTATGTGAATCGCCACACCATGTTCGACGCGAGTGAGCGGATCGAGGTCGGCGCCCAAACCATGATCGGGCCTTTCTGTTACATCACGGACCACGATCATACCTTCGGGCCGGGAGTCGCGCCGACGGAGTCACCACTGATCTCGGCTCCCACCGTCATCGGCTCGCGATGCTGGCTGGGTGCGCGGGTCACAATCCTCAAAGGCGTGACGATCGGGGACGGGACGGTGGTTGGGGCGGGCAGTATCGTGACGAAACCATTACCTGCCGGGGTTCTCGCGGTCGGAAGCCCGGCGAAAGTTCTGCGCGAAATCAGGGGGACGGAAGGAGCGCGGGTGGCCTGACGTACACTGCTGCGGCTAAGGCCAATTATAATCTCCACACTTTCGCAGGCCGCGTGGCACCTGCCCTGCTTGTCTCATTTGCCATGCTCACCTTTGCCTACCAAGCTCGCGATAATAACGGCCGGGTCGTTTCCGGCGTGCAGGAAGGGCTGAACGAGGAAAACGCGATCAATACGTTGATGGGACGGGGCCTCATGGTCCTCTCCATCCAGCAGAAAGGCGCAAGCAAGCTCACCCGGGCTCGCGCAAAAGTTTCCGATTCGGACCTCGTCGTGTTTAAACCGCCGCGCGCCACGCTGGTCGACGCCCGGCTTGAGCACGGTGCCGCGCTGACCCCCCGCTTCG
>CBHXZU010000619.1:0-4268 GCA_966125105.1 uncultured Prosthecobacter sp. | reverse complement strand
GCGATCTTCTCGCGAACGTTGATTTCGGCGAGCAGGTCGGCGAGCCGGGATGCATTGGTGTGATCCAGCGCGCCGGTCGGTTCGTCGGCGAGCAGAAGCTTGGGACTCTGGATAAGCGCGCGCGCGACGGCGGCGCGCTGGCGTTCGCCGCCGGAGAGTTGTCCGGGGCGGTGATTAATGCGCGGAGTCAGACCGACGGCTTCGATGAGGTGCTTCGCCCGGGCGCTGAGCGCTTTGGTGTCGGCGTTGGAATCGGCCAGCGTGGGCACGAGCACGTTTTCCAGCACGCTGCACTGCGGGAGAAGGTGGTGGAGTTGAAATACGAAGCCGACTGCGGTGTTGCGGAAAGCGGCGAGGGCTTCGGCGTCGAGGCTACCGAGATTTTTGCCGGCCACGTGGACTTCGCCGGCGTCGGGTTTGTCGAGCGCGCCAAGGAGATTGAGGAGCGTGCTCTTCCCAGATCCGCTCGGTCCGACGATCGCCATGGTCTCGCCGTCCTGAACCGAGAGATCGCATTCCTTGAGAACCGGGGGATCACCAGCGCGATAAGCTTTCGTGACGTGACGGAGTTCAGCGAGCATGGCGCGGAACATCCACCGCGACCCCGCCGCGTTTCAACGCTCATCTTTGAGAGTCGGATCCTTCTGAGTCATACGCGAGAGAGGCGGGGAGACAGGATTTACAGGATTTTAGGATTAAAGGATTTCGCGTTGACGCGAATCAGTTCGTGAATCGCGCGAGATGCTGTTCTTGGTGAAGAGCAGTGAGAGCGGACTTTGAAGTTGTCGCGAAGTCAAAATACGAAAGGGTTGTGGGATGCGAACGGCCGTCCTTCTTCTGTTTCTTCTCGCGGGTTCTACGGCGTTGGCGCTCCAACTTTACCTTGTGTTCGCCGATAGCATGGCTGTTCGGAGAGACATCGTAGTATTCCTAAGAATCCTTTACTACGGTATCGGGTTTTCGGCTCTTGCGGGCACTGTCGTTCTTTTGAGGAAGCCCGTCGCAAACAAAAAGGCGAAGCGGTGAAGGGGAACTCGTCGATGTGCCGAGTTTCTACACCCCAATCCTGTAATCCTAAAATCCCGTAAATCCTGTCTCCCCCGTCTCTCAGCCGTGGCTACGAGAGCGACCACTCGATCGGCAGGACTTTCTTCTGCTGGAACTTGTCGACGTAGTTCAGCTTTTTGTGCTCCACGCCGAACTCGTGCACGAGCTTGGTGCACTTCACGTCGTAGCAGCAGTATTCGGCGATCTCGAGCATCTTGCCCTGGCGCCACCACTTGATCGCATCAAGTCCATCGCCCGTTTTGCCCACGCCGAGGCAGGCGTTTGAAACTGCATCCAGGCCGAGGCGGTGGCCGAGTTTCTTTTCGATATCCACGAGCAGATCGAGCGTCCGGCACTGGTGCGGAAGGTCCACGATCGTGTAACCCATGAGCACCTCGTAGTCGAAATTGATCACGTTGAAGCCGATCACGAGATCTGCGCGGAGGAGTTGCTGTACGAGCGCATCGAGATCTTTCTCCGTGAAGATGCGATATTCACCCAGCATCGTGCTGTAGGTCACGGCGAGGCTGATGCCCATGTCCCGCTTTTTGTCCCAGCCTCCGACGTCATTCGCGGTACGTTGCGTTTCCAGATCGAAGTAAACGTAGTCGCGGCCCATGGTGCGACGCCGTTTTAAATCACCCTGGTCAGGCGTCAATCCGCGAGGCGCCAAAGCCCCACTCGGTGACTCGAATTCAAGCGGTAGTCGGGCGCATGCCCACTCAATGGCCGGCGACCGCCACAGGCTCACAAGCGACCGCCACAGGCCCACAGGCGACCGCCACAGGTCCACAGGCGACCGCCACAGGTCCACAGGCGACCGCCACAGGTCTACAGGCGACCGCCACAGGCCCACAGACGACCGCCACAGGCCCACAGACGACCGCCACCGGTCCACAGGCGACCGCCACAGGTCTACAGGCGACCGCCACAGGTCTACAGGCGACCGCCACAGGTGAACAGGCGACCGCCACAGGTGCACAGGCGACCGCCACAGGTGCACGGGCGACTGCCACAGGTGCACAAGCGAATGGCACGGGTGCACTGGTGACTTGAGATGGAACGTCGCAAGCGAGCCGCGCCTTCTTCGTGTTAGGACAAGGATGCGCGCCGTTGCATTTGCCGACCGCTCCCGATAAATCGCGCGCCGTGCGCTGGGTGCTCCCTGACTCGATTGATCCTTCGCTAACCCGTCGTCTCATGGACGAGACGGGCGTTTCATCCTGGGTGGCTGAGGTGCTCGCCCGCCGCGGGTTTGCAAACCCCGCGGAGATTACCGCATTTCTGCAGCCGCGGCTGCGCGCATTGAGCGACCCGTTTCTTCTTCCGGGGATGGATGCGGCGATCGAGCGATTGCTCCTGGCGATCGCGCGGAAGGAGAAGATCGTTCTCTACGGCGATTACGACGTCGATGGCGTGACGTCGCTCACCATCCTCACCCGCGTCCTGCGCGCGTATGGGTGCAATGTCGCTGCATTTCTCCCGCATCGGGTCGACGAAGGATACGGATTGAGCGCCGATGGCGTGGCGCGGTGCATCGAACAACATGCGCCGCAATTGCTTGTCGCGGTGGATTGCGGAACGACTTCGGTTCGCGAGATCACGAACCTTCGCGAAGACGGGATCGATACGATCGTCCTCGATCACCACGAACCAAAGGAGGAACTGCCGCCGGCGGTCGCATTGGTGAATCCGAAGCTCGGCGAGACCTTTCGCTACCTTTGCAGCGCCGGAATCTGTTTCAAAGTCGCGCATGCACTCGCCAAACGGCAGGCACCGCAGGACTTTGATCTAAAAGACATCCTCGATCTGGTCGCGATTGGCACGATTGCGGACATCGTTCCACTCGTGGATGAGAATCGCATTCTTGCGAAAGCCGGGTTGGAGCGAATGCAGCAAACGCGGTGGCCGGGAGTGAAGGCGTTGATTGAAGTATCCGGTCTTTCGATTCCCTACACGCCAGCGGACGTCGGTTTTGGATTGGGACCGCGTCTGAATGCGGCGGGGCGCCTCGCTTCGGCCGAGGCTTCGCTCGAGTTGCTCCTCACCGATGACATCGGCCGCGCCAGCCTGCTCGCAAAGATGCTCGATCAGCAGAATCGCGAGCGGCGCGCGGTGGAAGATGATGTGCTCGTGAAAGCGGAAGCGCAGCTGCGCAACTTCTGTGATCCCGCGGAGAATGCGGCGATCGTGGTCGGCGCGCTGGGGTGGCATCCAGGCGTTGTCGGCATTGTCGCGTCGCGCCTGCAGCGTCGTTATCACCGACCGACCATCGTCGTCGGATTCGATCCGCTGGGAGTGGGAAAGGGGAGCGGCCGGAGCATCGAAGGATTGTCGCTGGTAAACGCGCTCACGCGATGCTCGGAGCACCTCGACAAGTTCGGCGGACACGAGATGGCGGCGGGGTTAACGATGCGACACGAGCTGTTTGACTCGTTCCGCGAAGCGTTTGCGAGTGCTGCTCGCGAAATGCTGACGGATGATCATCTCGTTCCACGACTGCGACTCGATGCCGAAGTGCGACTCGATGATGTGCGCATGGCGATGCTGAAGGAACACGACGGGCTGAATCCTTTCGGCATGCAGAACCGTCAGCCGATTTTCTTCGCGCGTGGTGTGACGTGTTCGGGACAGCCGCGCGTGATGAAAGAGAAACACTACTCGATCAACCTGCGCCAATCTCGCGCGGAGTGCCGCGCAGTATGGTGGAACGCAGTGGATATTCCGCTTCCTCGTCCGCCTTGGGACGTCGCGTTCACCATTCGCCGCAATGAGTGGAACGGAAACGTTTCAGTCCAGCTGGAGATCGCAGACGTCCGGACGTCGGAATGATCTTCAAGGCACGTTAGCGAGTCGGAAACGGAGGCGGTTTCACGCATCCAAGCCGCAAACCGTTCAATTTCAGGAGCAAATCAAGGTATTGGTGTGCCGGAATGGCGCGAGTGACCTTCTGCTTGTCATCTTTCGCAAGTGCTGCCGTTTCTGAGTCAATATGACGCGCATAAACGAAGGTTCCGACTCATCGAATGTGATGTAAGTCTCTTTTACAACGTGAGTTGAACATTTGCAGCATCATGCAGCTTCACATGTGCTTCGACCTGCTTTTTGCGGTCAAAAGCACCTTTTGCGCACATACATGAAAACTTTCACCCGGCGAAACGTGATGCTTGTGGGGTGGGGTGCCGTGTTTAGTCTACTTGGCAGTGAAGAGGCCCAAGACC
>CBHXZU010000618.1:0-4271 GCA_966125105.1 uncultured Prosthecobacter sp. | reverse complement strand
CGCCCGAACGCTTCTACTGGCGCTTCAAGATCGGCAACCGCGCGAAGCTCCTGCTGCCGCAAACACCGGGGCCGCACGTAACCGAAGTGCGCCTCTTCGCCAAGGCGGTGAAACCAACCGAGCCGCCGAAGGGAAACTCAGCCGAGCTCGCGGGTTTCGCCGATCCGCGCTACATCGTCTACTGGTACGAGGTGGAGTACTACATGCACCCGTTCGGTCCCGTGGTGGATCTCTCGGAGTTCCCCACGCGCATGGATTACCTCGATCTGAATGCGACTGGAGGAACGCGCACCAAGCGCCAGCAGTTTGGCCCCACTGATCCAGGCGACAACCGCGCGGCAAGAAACTGGAACCATGCGCCGAGCCTGGCCCGACTGAAGATCGCTCCCGAAGTAGGAACGCTGCTCGGTCCCACCGGCGCGAAGTTCGCGGGCGCCGATGTGCCGAATCGCCGCGTGATCAAGAGCCCGGAGCGTTACCTCGGCCAGCGCGAGACCGTCGTGCCGTCGAAGGATGACGGCATCGGCGATTGGGACCCATTTGTCTTCGACGCCGCCAAGTCCGGCTCGGTGACCCTCGCCGTTCGTCTGCGCCCGGGAGTCGGCATTGCGAATGCGCCCGGTCGTCCTCGGCAGATGATTCCGCTGGGTGAATACACGGCCGACACGCTAAGTGCGAAGTTCTCTCTCGATCTCAGCAAGCCTGGCGAGGAGTTCGCATTCTCCTGGCAGATCAACGATCCGCGGCTGAGCGCTCACCTCGCCGCTTGGGAGGAAATAAAGGAAGGTCCTGGCACACCGGCGACCATCGGCACGCCCGGCAAACGCAATCGCAACGAGCCGGAGGAAGGCGCCTCGGAGAAGAGCAAGTACCGCTACATCCAGCGCGGACCTGATGGCTCCGAGGTCGCGGGTTATCCGCTGAACCGGCCCGACGAATACAACACGCGCGGACGCACCGCTTCGCCCGGATACTGGTCGCTGCTGCACACCGGCATCCAATCCATGAAGCCGTGGCGGACGATCAACCTCGGTTCCTCGGAAGCGCAGGACTCGCCGCCGGATTGGCTGCTCCTCGACCTCATCGGCGCGACCTATCCCATGGCGCACGATCAGTGGAAGATCGATTCGACCCTGCCGGACGAGTTCTCCACCGCGTCGTTCATGAACAGCACCGCGGGGCAGGTGAATATCAACACCCGCATCTACCCGCACACGCCGTTCTTCCGCCCACCCGAGCGTAAGAAGCCGCTGGGAGCAGTGTTCTGGAACCTGCGCGACAACGGCGCAGTCCGCGCGCTGGTGAAGAATGCTTCCGCGTATCAAACCGACGACCAGTTCTTCGATTACGTGGGCGAGATTGCCAATGTGCCAGGCTTTGCGTCTGGCGGCGCGGAGTGGGAGCGCGAGTCCTTGCTGCGAAACATGACCGGCGTGCTCACCACGCGCTCGAATACCTTCGGTGTCTGGGGCGTGGCGCAGGTGGTCAAGAAAGCGCGGCTCAATAAGAAGCATGGCGACTTCGAGCGCGGCGATAACGTCACCGCGGAAAAGCGGTTCTATGCGCTCGTGGAACGCTACATTTGGACCGGGCGCGATGGCATTCCGGGAAATGGGCACGTGAGCGGCCAGGGCAAGTGGGACCGGATCGCGGAGCAGACGGCGAACATCACGCTGAATGATGGCCAGACGGACACCCTCTTTCAATTGCCCGGCTCTCCGCCGCTCATTCGCAATGGCACGCAAGAACGCTTGAATCTCGATCCGAGCGGCGCGTACCCGGAGTTCGACGGTCCGGAGCGTGTCGGCACGAATCGCTATCTCGAAGCCGCGCTCGGCAAGGTGCGCTACCGGCCGAGTTCCCTCGAGGAGGCGTACAATCCTCCACAACCGGTGATCAAATACCGCGTCGTGTATTTCAAATACCTCGATCAATGAACGCGCCCAGTGACTGCGCGCCGTTCGCGCGCTGAGGCATCCCAGCACCGACCCCATTCGGGGAGGTTTGTGACTCTACCATCCGCCTGACCGGTTCGCCGGAGGTCGCGGTGTCCCGACCTTTTTCGTGAACCAATCTACATCCTTATCCGCCAAGTTCCCGCACACTGCATTTCCATCTAGCCGCCGCGTCGCGGTGTTGCTCGCGAGCATCGCTGGGTTCGTGCCGCAGGCTCGCGGAACAGACGCGATCAAGACGTGGGACGCCGGCAACGCGACGAACTTCAATTTTTACAACACCGACAACTGGAACCCCAACGGCACGCCGACCTTCACCGGCAATACCGATGCCATCGTCTTCAATGGCGCGCAGCACGCGGCCAATCCCACGATCGTTTTAAACATCACCGGGGGATTATCTTCGTACTTGGTGAAGAGCTTCACGTTCGGCTCGGATCCGCTGAACAACAGTTACTCGTTCGCCTACACCTTCAACGGACCGCAGACCCTGATCTTGGGCGACGCGACAACGGGCACCACCGTGCAGGCGAATACCGGCTATCTGACCAATAACAGCACCGGGACGCAGACCTTTAACCTGGCATCGAACGCCAACACGATCCTGCCGTTCCAGATCGGCATCAGCTTCGGCGGGATCAATGCCGCCGTGGGCAACATCGTCTTCGGCGCGAATGCAAAGATCGATATCGGCAACGAGTCGAGCGCCGCCGGCCGAGGCGCGACGGTGACTGGCGCGGGAAATACGACGTTCAACGGGACGCTCCTCGGCTTGGGAGACGATACTAGCGCGGGCGGAACATTGACCAAGACCGGCACGGGCACGCTTTTCCTCAACGGCGACAGCACCACCTGGAATGGGCGCATCGTGATCAGCGAGGGCACCGTCCAGGTGAATAAGACAAACTCCCTCGGCACGGCGGTGGGACGGACCACCATCGCAGGCGGAAACGCCGCGGGACGACTCGCCATCACCGGCGGGATCAATCTCACCGAGCATCTGTATCTCGAAGGCCGGACAAGTGGAGCGGCGACGCACGTGGTGAACGTGAGCGGCAGCAATACGCTGATCACCGGTCCGGTCACGCTGGAAGGAGGCGGCAGCGAGTTTGGCCTCCAGTCAGACGGCGGCACGCTCCAGGTCCTCAGCCCGATCACCTACGGAACGGTCACCGGTGCGACGACCTTGAATCTTCTAGGGGCCGGCAACGGAAACATCGCCAGCGACCTGCCCGCGCAGGCGCTGTCCATCGTAAAAGGTGGCGCGGGAACCTGGACACTCTCCGGCGCGGCGAACGCATACACGGGAAATGCCACCGTCAACGAAGGCCGCCTCAACATTTCGACCACGCAAAGCGGTGGAGGAGCGCTCGTGATCAACGACGGTGGCACTCTCAACGTCGCCGTGGCCGCGGCAGGCCAAACCCTGACCACCAGTTCACTCACACTAGGCGCTGCGACGGGCGGCACGCTGGCGCTCGATCTCGGCACCTTTGGCAATCCGACGAATCCGGTGGTGAGCACGAACGCCTTCGTCGTGAACGGCTCGAGCACGATCGGGTTGAAGGCCGGCGGCCTGGCGATCGGGCAATTCCCGCTCATCGACTACACGGGCACGATCGGCGGTGCGGGATTTGCGGGATTGGCGCTCGGCGGACTGCCCGCGCGCATCACGGCGAACCTGCTGCACGATGAGGTGGGGACGCGGGTCTTGCTCAACGTCACGGCTTATGACGTGCCGAAGTGGATCGGTGGCGTGAACGGAGATTGGGATATCGACGACGGGACCGCCATCGGCACCGCAAACTGGCGCGAAGCCATCAGCGGCACCGTGACGCGTTACCTGCAAGGGGCCGGTGGCACCGATAGCGTTTTGTTCGACGACACTGCGGGCGTGCCAACGACCGTGAATCTGACGACCGCGCTCTCGCCCAGTTCGATCACCGTGAATGCATCTTCCAACGCATTCACATTTACCGGCAGCGGCTCGCTTACAGGTGGCGCGGGCCTGCTCAAACAAGGCACGTCGACGCTCACGCTGATCAATGCCGGCTCGAATAGTTACACCGGGAGCACCACGATCTCCGCGGGCGCGATCCAACTTGGCGACGGCGCCGCGGCCGGTGTCGGCACGCTCGGGAGCGGACCGATCATCAATCAGGGTGCACTCATCGTAAACCGTCCGGACCCTTACACGATCGCGAATGAGTTGAGCGGCAATGGCGCGTTGCAGAAGCTCAGCGTCGGGACGCTGACGCTCAGCGGTAATAACTCGGGTTATACGGGCGCAGTCACTGTCGATGGGGGAACGTTGCG
>CBHXZU010000617.1:0-4283 GCA_966125105.1 uncultured Prosthecobacter sp. | reverse complement strand
TTCCACCAAACTTTCCACCAAACTTTCCACCAAACTTTCCACCAAACTTTCCACCGAGTTTTCCACCGAGTTTTCCACCGAGTTTTCCACCGAGCTTTCCACCGAGCTTTTCCACCGCAATGTTTCCACTGCTTTACTTCATCCACATGCACCCGGCGCTCGCCCACACCGGGCAGCCTGGGGAAGGCCCCCCATGGGTTGGTTCTCGTGCTTACCGATTGATCTGCTCGAGCGCTCTCCGACTGGCGCGGCGGAGGTAGTCGTTTTGATCGGCGAGGAGGACTTCGAGTTTATCTTTCACCGGGCGGGCCTGGCGGCCCATGCGGCCGAGTCGCTCGATCGCCCAGAGGCGCACTTCGACGACGGGACTCTCCAGTGCTTGCGCGATGGCATCGAGGCTGCGCGGGCGGAAGGAACGCAGCGCTTCGAGCGCGAGTTCACGGTCGGCGTCATTCTGCGCGAACTTCGACAACGGCATGATCACCGCCTCGAACTTCTCGGGACTCTTTGGCGCGAGCTCAATGATCGTATTCGCGCCCGCCACTCGCATGATGGACTCCGAATCTGCCAATGCGGCGACGATCGCGGGAACGAACGTGTCGAGATTTGGCTGATTCTTCGCCATCGCCCGCAGCGACGCGGCTCGGAGCTCGGCATCCTTGTCCTGCGCCGCAGACTCCAGCACGGGCAACGCGGATTCTCCTGCGCCGCCGACGGCGGCAAGGATTGCGAGCTTCGTCGTCCGGTCAGCCTTGGGATAAAGCGCGGCGAGTTTGGCGCTGACGCCGGGCAACTGCAGCTTTGCGAGCGATTCGATCGCGACGAGTTGCAGTTTGGGGTCGTTCAGTTTTGCGACGAGTTGCTCAGTCCACTCCCCTGTTCCGCCGATATTTCCCAAGGCGCGCGCGGCGGCGGCTTGCACGTCTACGCTCGGATCTCCGAGGAGCACCGCGACTTTCCCTGCCAACGGACGCGCCTTTGCGCCGAGGGCACCTGCGGCAGTCGATGCGGCCAGTCGCACGCCAGGGACTTTATCGGCCAGGCCGCCTTCGAGCGGCTCGAAGACTTGCGGCACTTTTCCGTCGATCGCCACGATCGAGGCAAGCGCTGCTGCGCGCACCGAGGGATCGGGATCATCGGTGAGCGCGGTCACGCGGGCGGCAATGCCTCGAGCGTCGGGACCGATCTGCGCCAGGGCGCGGAGACCGACGACACGCGCGGAGGCATTCTTTGAATCGAGAGCCTTCTGCACTTCGGTCATCGCGCCGCCGCCGATCGCGCCGAGAATCTTCAGCGACCAGTGATCGTCCTGCACGGTGGCCGCGGGAACTTTTTCAACTTCCGCGAGCACAGCGGAAACGGACGCGCTGCCGATCGCAACGACGGCGTCGACATAGGACGCGTCGCTCGAGGGCGCTTTCGCAGCCAAAGCAAGCAACGTGGGAACGGCATCGCGAGCACTGCGTCCAAGGCGGCCGAGCATGCGCGCC
This sequence comes from uncultured Prosthecobacter sp., assembly GCA_966125105.1. Classification (GTDB taxonomy): domain Bacteria; phylum Verrucomicrobiota; class Verrucomicrobiia; order Chthoniobacterales; family Chthoniobacteraceae; genus SXWH01. The sequence goes on along the minus strand of CBHXZU010000617.1, from coordinate 2,793 downwards.
GCTCGCGCAGAGTATTTCTCGTCGGAAAGCAGCGCCTTCAGCGCGGGCACCATCGCGGTGGGAGGACGGAAAAGCAGGAGCGCGTCCAAGGCAGCGCGTTGGAGATCCGCCTCCGGCGCCTTCGTCGCCGCGATGAGAGCGGGCACGACTTTCTCCGCTGGAGTGCCGATCTTTGCGGACGCGACCAGGGCTTCCGCGCGCACCGAGACTTCAGAATCTTCGAGGGCTTTTGAAAGAACCAGCGGTGCCGCCTCGGCCGCCATCGGGCCCATCAATCCGAGCGCTCTTGCGCTGCCGGCTCGCACTTTGGGATCCGGCCAACCGATCGAGGAAATCAACGGCGCAATCGCCGCTTTGCCGATGTAGGCGAGCGCGTCCGCAGCCTCGGCGCGCAGGTCCGCGTCGCCGTGGCCGAGATTCTCGATCAAGCCGGGAACCGCTTCGGGGGCTTTCGTTCCCATGAAGCCAAAGGCTTTCGCAGCGCCGAGGCGCAGGCCGGTGTCGTCGGACTTCAGCGCGGCGAGCAATGGCTCCTTTGCGGCGTCTCCGATTTGCGCGAGCGTGTAGGCGCTGCGGTAAAGGTATTGCGTTTTGTCGCGCGGGCGGAAGCCGCGTGATGTGCGGCTGTCGAGCGACTCGAGCAGCTTCGGAATCGCATCCTTCGCCTCCGGCCCAAACGTGCCGAGCGTCGTCACCGCGTAAGCCCAAACCTGGCGATCCGGATCATCGAGCGCCTTCAGCAATGCAGGCAAAGCGGGCCGCGCCTGCGCGCCGAGAACACTCAATTGATACGCCGCGTCGCGCCGCTGCTCGCGGTCGTTTGCGCTGAGCTTCTCGACGATTTGCCCAATGTCGGCGGCTCCCGCCGTGGCGGTGATGAAAATGGCGGCGAATGCGCCGCGCCAACTCGCGTGTGTCACGGCTAGCCCTCCAGCCCGCGGAGGAGCCCGGTGCTGTCACCATGACGGCTGGCGTTCACGCCCGCGTAGTTGAGCATCGAGAGCAGCAAGTTGCACATCGGCGTTTCGGCCGGATAGCGAACGTGGCGTCCGGTGACGATGCGGCCCCCGCCGCCGCCCGCCAGGACGAGCGGGAGGTTTTCGTGCTCGTGGCGATCACCGTCGGCGAGCGCCGAGCCGTAAAGAATCATCGAGTTATCGAGCACCGTGCCTTCGCCCTCGGGCATCGATTTCAGCTTATTGATCAAGTAAGCGAGCTGCCGGACGTGGAAGCGATTGATCTCGCGGATCTGGCGCAGATTGTCCGAATTGCCCTGGTGATGCGAAAGCTCGTGGTGACCGCGGGTGATGTTGAGGTTGTGGTAAGCGCGGTTACTCCCCTCGTTGGAAAGCATGCAAGTGGCGACGCGGGTCGTGTCCGTCTGGAACGAGAGCGCGATCATGTCCATCATCAGGCGGCTGTGCTCTTCGTAGCTCTCGGGCACTTGATCCGGCACATCGTAGCCGTCGATCAAACCGGCGGCCTTGGCGGCTGCGAGGCTGCGCTCGGCGGCTTCGACCCGGCGTTCGATTTCGCGCACGGCGGTGAGGTATTCATCGAGCTTCATCTTGTCGCTGCCACCGACTTTGCCGGTGAGCGCCTGCGCGTCTTCCATGACAAAGTCGAGGATGCTGCGCTTGTACTTTTCCTTCCGCGCCGCGGCAGGTCCTCCGGCTTTGCTGCCGGAGGTCGCAAACAAGCGCTCGAACACGAGCCGCGGATTGATCTCCTTGCCGTTGGGAGACGTTTCGCCGCGCCACGAAATGTTATTGGAATATGCGCATGCGTAGCCGCTGTCGCACTTGCCACCCTGGCGCCCCGGCTCGAGTCCGAGTTCCAGCGATGGGAATCGCGTATCCCGCGCGAAATGTTCCGCCGCCACCTGGTCGGCGCTGATCCCGAGGCGGATCTGACCGCTTTCGCTCTTCAACGGCTGCGCTCCCGTCAGCCAGGTCGCCGCAGCGCGCGCGTGATCGCCAGCGCCGTCGCCATTGTTCCGGCCTTTGTCCTGCGTAAGCCCCGTCAGGACGAGGATGTCGTTCTTATGCGCCTTGAGCGGATCGAGGATGAAAGGGAGTTCGAAGTCCGCACCAGTCTGGGACGGCGTCCATTCCCGCATGTTCATGCCGTTCGGCACGTAGAGGAAAGCCATGCGCACCGGCGTCTTCGGTGAGGTCACCGCCATCGCCTTGGGAATCATCGCTTCCAGGAAGGGAAGCGCCATCGTGACGCCGAGGCCACGCAGGAACGTCCGGCGAGGCAAGGGTTGTGCGAAAGTCATGTCGATAGAAATGATTCCAGAGGGAGAAGTTGCTTAGAATTTTCGGATTGCGGATTGCGGACTCTGATTGCGGATTGCGGATTGGCGCAAGCTGGGGCGATCAGCAACAACGGCAAGCGAAAGCGCCGCGTTGATGGGCTATTAAGGTCAGAATGGCGCTCGGCGCCCCTGGAAATGCCGCCGACTCCCATCCCGCCAATTCGTCGCAGGCGCATGCATCTCACTTGGAAGTTGGACGCCGACCACTCGCAACTCACCACGACAACCCAAAGCCCGCTCCCGGCCGATCTCCCTCCTCCCCGCGATGAAGCGCGTCCTACTTCGGAACGGAGTTCTCCTTTGACTGGGTTTCAGCGAGATTGAAGATCGTCTTCAGGGACTTCACATCCTTCTTCGCGATGTCGCCGAAGTTGTTGAAGCCGTGCTCAAAGACGACGATGAAGCAAATCGTCGAGGCGACCAAAAGCGCGATCCAGAAGATGGAGCGAATGAGGTTCATTGGCTGCTGTAAA
>CBHXZU010000616.1:0-4297 GCA_966125105.1 uncultured Prosthecobacter sp. | reverse complement strand
ACCCTCACGACGAAGGATCGCGAGAACTTGAAGAAGTACCTCCTGAACGGCGGCTTCATTCTTTCCAGCCCCGGATGCTCCGACGCCTCATGGGATGGCGCATTGCGCAAGGAACTGAAGTTGATGTTTCCCGACAACAACCTGGTGAAGCTCCCGATGAATCACCCGGTGTTCAACGTGGTGCATCGCATCGAGCGGCTCACGAACAAGAGCGGCGGCGCCGCTTATGTGGAGGGCATGGAGGTGAATGGCCGACTCGTGATGATCTACTCGAAGGAAGGGCTGAATGATGTCTCGAACGCGAAGGGATGCTGTTGCTGTGGCGGCGGAATGATCATGGAGGCCGTGACGGTGAACGTGAACGCGTTCACCTACGCGTTGCTCTATTGAAGCGTGCATTGGTCTGGCTCGCCTTCGCGCTGATCGTGGTGGCCGGCGCGGCCTTTGCCTTTTGGCCGAAGAAGTCTCGCGAGCCGCTGCCGCTCACATTGCAGTTTACCGGCGACGTGCGCGGCCGGCTTGTCCCTTGTGGTTGCTTCACTGGGCAACTGGGCGGGCTCACGCGAGTCGCCACGATGTTGGGACTGGATAAAGCTCCCGGCGTTTTGAGGATGGACGTTGGCGACGCAATCGAGGGCACCGCTGACTATCACCGAATCGAATACCGCTACCTGCTCCAGGCCTTCGCGGAGATGGGTTACGTGGCTGCAAATGTCGGGCATCGCGAAGCGGCGCTCAGTGCCGGGCAACTTCGTGAAGCGCAGGGCAAATCAAGCGTGCCGCTGATCAGCGCCAATCTCCTTGATGCGAAGACTGGCGCGCCTTTGCTCCAGACGCATCGGATTGTCGAACAAGGCGGCTGGCGCATCGCGATTGTTGGCGTGCTCGATCCGGCAGGTCTCGGCGATTCCCTCGGCTCAGGCTTGGCAGTCGAAAAGATGGAAGCCGCGCTCAGCCGACTGCTCCCGCAGCTGAAGGGCAAAGCTGACGCCACGATCCTGCTCGCATTTACCGACGAAGGAGGGTTGCGACGCTTGGCCCGCGACTATTTCGAACTGGACGTAATCCTCGGCGGAAAAGTCACCCAGCCGGCGCAACGGCTCGAGCGAGAAAATCGCAGCGCAATTCTCTACGTGACCAATCAGTCTCGGGCCATTGGCACCTTGAGCGGTCTCCTCACAGCTCCGGGAAAGCTAGAGAATGTAACCGGCGATGTCCGCCTCGTGAGCGACCGCATCCCCCAAGCGGACAAAATCCGGGCGCTGAACAAAGCGTATCGTGACGAGATCCGCCGCACTCGCCTCGATCTCGACGATCCGGAGAAACTTTCGGCCGATATCGTCCCGAGCGTGAAAGCCGCCGCCACTTACGCGGGAACGGGGTCGTGCGCGGGGTGCCATCCCAAGGCAAATGTCGCTTGGGAAAAGTCCGGGCACGCGCGCGCGTTCAAAACGCTGATTGATGCACGAGCGGACGCGGATCCGAATTGCATCGGGTGCCATACCGTTGGATTCGGCACCACGTCAGGCTATCGTCGCGAGTTCGGGCGCGAGAAGTTGACGAACGTCGGTTGCGAAAGCTGCCACGGGCCCGGCAGCGCGCACATCGCTGCACGCCAATCGGGAAATCTCGATACCGGGAAGATGCGCGCGCTCGGCGCAGGCGACTGCCAGAAGTGCCACCATGGCGAGTTCAGCCGGCCATTCGAGTGGCAACAGTTTTGGCCGAACGTGAAGCACGGCAAGGAGAGCACGATGGCTGACGCCCTCTAGACGGCCACGTAAGCCGCAAAATGTGGCGATGCCGCGCGGGATTTTTCAGCGCTCAGCCTGACGAGGATTTCGAAGCGCGAGCATCCGCCTCTGATGCCGGATCGCGTTCAGCCAAAGCCACGCGAAAAACAAAAAGCCGAGGGCTGCGACAGCGCAGAGCGCGATGCGGAGTCCGCGATCAAGACCTAGCGAATACCGCAGCAGGACAACCGTTGCAGCCAGGGAAAACGCGGCGAGCCCTGCTTCCACCCACGTCCCGCCGCCCTCCATATGTTCGCGGCGATAATCCCATGCGGACGACCAGCCGCGTCCAAAGGCGCCTTCCACTGCAGGCCAGGCGGTGAGCGGCAGCCACGGATCGGATTCTCGGAGTCGAAACTCACGGCGTTCGAGATGAATCACAACGCCGTGCGGCTGGTAGCCGAAGTACTGCACCACGCAGGTTCCATCGGCGAGGAACTCGGTTAAAGGCGAACCTTGGCACGAGAAGATCGTGGTGCCATTGGCGACTTCCTTGAGATGGGTGGTGTACTCGGCGGACGCGCGATCCCAAAACTCATCGACGGAGATTTCAAAGCGTCCATCGTTCGATCGGGATGGTGGCGGCGGGGTGCTCATCTTCCGCAATCGGAAAGCATGCGCGTCCGGATTTGAAGCCATTTGAACCCACCGGACCGCAGAACGTTGCATGACATTCGCCAGCGACAATTGAGAAGGGATCGAAAAACCGAATAGCCCCATCGGATCTTCCAATTGGCGCCAGCTCGCGGACGAGGGTAGCTGTGACAGGACAAGCACCGCTGCCATGGAACTCTATCAACTTCGCACATTCCTGGTCGTCGCCGACGAAGGGAACCTTACGCGGGCCGCCGAGAAACTCTTCACTTCGCAGCCGGCAGTGAGCGCGCAGATCCGCGCCCTGGAGGATGAGTTTGGCGTGCGCTTATTCGATCGCTCAGCGAAGGGGATGGCGCTGACTGCTGCGGGCGCGAAGATGCGGGAACAGGCGCGGATGATCGTCGACGCGGCGCGGAACTTCACGTTGCAGGCGGAGGATCTGCGAAAGGAAGTCTCCGGCGAGCTCGTCCTTGGGCTGAACAACTCGCCGGACATTCTTCGGCTCATTCCGATTCTGCGCGTGCTGAGCGAGCAACATCCTTCGCTTACCTACGACATGGTCGCGGGTTCGTCGGGCGTGATTCTCCAGGGAATCGACGACGGCACGATTGCCGCGGGATTCTTCGAAGGCGCGTGCAACAATCCTCGCGTGGCGTTCGACACGATCTCCGAGGTCGAGCTGTGCTTAATAGCGCCCAAGGCGTGGGAGAAAGAACTGTCCTCGCCTGATTGGAAGCTGCTGGAGAGCAAGCCGTGGATCTTCGTCTCGCCGTTGTGCTCGTATTTCCGAACGATCGAGCACATCTGCAAAGAGCAGGGGCTGCAGATCCAGGCGAGGTTCCGGTCGCATGAGGATATCACGGCGCTCAACTTCGTCGCGGAAGGGATGGGAGTGACCATCACTTCGCGGGCGCAATTGGAGACGTTTGCGCGGAAGGACGACTTGTATGTCCTCCCGCACTTCCATGCGACGGTGCCGTTGTGCCTCGGATATCTGGAGTCGCGTGCCGAGAACCCGGCGATTCGCGCGATGCGGGATGCGACGCGGAAGGTTTGGGCGGATGCACGGCAGGCAGCGACGATCGCGCAGGTCACGGCGCGACTGGAATCACCGCGGCGCGAAAGCGAAAGCGGACGGCGTTTGAACCGGACGCGGAAAACGAGGAGGCAGTCATGATTTGCAATAACGAGTTTGCTGAAACGAAATGCGCCGCCACATCCCATTCGGCCGATGGCGATCGAGAATGCGGGAAGGTCGTGAAGCTGGGGAGACGCGGCACTTCGTCGGTTCGCCTGGCGCCGGGGCAATGCATTACGGCGCGGGCACGCGCGGGCACAGTTTGGGTGACCATGGAGGGCGACGATCAGGATTACGCGCTGCGCGGCGGTGAAATCGCCCGGTTCTCTGGGGCTGGTTTGCTCGTGGTCGAAGGGTTGTCGGATTACAACGAGCTCGTGTTCGAAAGGGTTTCGTAAGATTGCGGGGCGGTTGTGTCGCCACTTTCAGGGCTCTCGCCGACTGGCTGGAATACCCAGGCCGACGCTCGTTCCTCGCTCTGGCCTGGGCTGGTATGAGGTTGGGCCTTTGGCCCGCCAATGCAACGCGCCGCTCCTCGGCGCAAGCGTGTTTGCGACCGTGCCGGACAAACAAAAACCGCCTGCTGTTTCCAGCAGGCGGTTTGTAGAATTACGTGAGCCGCGAATGGTCGCAGCTCGATCCGAGATGATCGCTTAAAGCGACTTCACGAACTCTTCGATGCGGTCGAGGCCCTTCTTGATAATGTCGAGGCTCGTCGCGTAGCTGAGGCGGATGAGGCGGTCGTCACCGAACGCCACGCCGGGCACGACGGCGACGTGGTGCTTGCTGAGCAGGCGGTCCGCAAAGTTCGTCGAGCTGAGGCCGAATT
>CBHXZU010000615.1:0-4304 GCA_966125105.1 uncultured Prosthecobacter sp. | reverse complement strand
GCCTGCTCGCCAGCGCGAGCGCCGATCGCGTGGTGAAGCTCTGGGACGTGGCCACGGGCGAGCGGCGCGATTCACTGAGTCAGCCGCTGAAGGAGCAGGTCGGCGTGGCGTGGAGCCCGGATGGAAAGCGTCTCGCCGCCGCCGGGGCGGACCACCGCATTCGCATTTGGAGCGTTTCGGCTGAAGCGCGCGAAACAACCAATCCGCTGATCATCGCCCGGTATGCGCATGAGCAACCGGTCCTACGCATCGCGTGGAGCCGCGACGGTGCATCCGTGCTGAGTTCCGCGCAGGACGGGATTTGCAAGGTGTGGAATGCCGAGGACATGAAGGAGCGGCTCGCTTTGCCGAAACAGGAGGACTGGCCCACCGCCATCGCGGATGCCGGCGACATGATTGTGGCCGGCCTCGGAAATGGGCAGTTACGGTTCTTCAAACGATCGACCGGCGAGCCGATGCAGCCCACGCGGTCCGGCGCGGCGCGCGAATGCGAGCACGACGAACCGATGAGTTTCGCGATCGTGGCGATGAATTTCCGCGAGGGCTGCACGGCGGAGTCCGATATCGAAGGCATCGCGTGCCAGGCTCCCTCGAAGGAGGAGAAGAAAGCGCCGGCGAAAGCCGAGGTGACGCGAATCTCGCCCCTCGGCATTCAGCGCGGCGGGCAGTCGGAAGTTTCGATTTTTGCAAAGAATCTTCCGCCGGTCGTTTCAGCGCAGGCGGAAGACCCGAGGCTTTCCATTTTTACCGGCCCCATTGATGGCGACCGCGTGCCACTGATCATCCGCCCTGCGGCTGACCTGCCGCGGGGATCGTACCCCGTGATGCTGACGGGCGGCGATGGGAAGGAAATCGGGCGGGCGACGCTGCGCGTGACCGATCATGCCGCGCGGGAGTTTGCTGCTGGCGAGACGGGAGGCGCGATTCAATTGCCAATGACGCTATGGGCGGGATTATCGAAGGCGGGGGAAGTGGATCGCTACGAGTTCAAGGCACGGGCGGGACAGACCATCGTGATCGACGCGAGTTCGAAGAGCATCGGCGGAAAAGCGGACCTCGTGATCGAATTGACCGACGCCGCGGGTGCCGTGCTCGAGAGCAGCAATAACTTTGCGGGCCAGGATGCGCCGTTTATCGCGCGCCGCATCCCGAGCGACGGGACCTATGCCGTGCTCATGAAAGACCTGCAAATGAACGGCGGCCCGGAGCACCGCTACACGATGACCATTGGCGAACTGCCGTGGGTGGTCGGCGCGTTTCCCTCCACTGTCGCAGCCAACGCCGAAACCGACGTGGAATTGATCGGCTACAATCTCCCGACAAACCCCGCGGAACGCCGGGTGAAAGTGAAGGCCGGTGGTGCGGGACAGATGTCGCTCGCGATCGACCCGCAGCGGTTTTACTCACGCGCCAATGCGCAACTGGCCGTGACGGATCTTCCGAATCTTATCGAGAGCGGGGAAGGTCGTAGCCAGGCAGTGCCAGTTCCCGCTGCGGTAAATGGACGGCTGGTCCGGGCCGGCGAGCGCGACACATTTCGTTTTCCGGCGAAGAAGGGGCAGGTTTACGTGATCGAGACGGAAGCAGCAAGGCGCGGTTCGCCTGCCGATACACGCATTGCCATTCTGTCCGCCGCGGGCGCGCCGGTGCCGCGGATGCTGTTCGAAGCCACGCGGGACAGCGCGATAACCTTCCGTGCCGTCGATTCCGTGAGCCCGGATGCCCGCGTGGAGAACTGGCGCGAGATGGAGCTGAACGAATTGATGTGGACGGGCGGCGAGATTAACAAAATCTTCCGCATGCCGGAGGGGCCGGACAGCGGCTTTCAATACTATGCGAACGGGGGAAAACGCATCGCGATGTATAACACGAACCCCACAGCGCACGCGCTCGATGAGCCGTGTTACATCGTGGAGCCGCACCCGCCGGGAACTCCACTCGCCGCGAACGGGCTCCCGCGTTTTGTGCTGAACTACGAGAACGATGACGATGGTGATCGCGAATTGGGCACGGATTCTCGCGTGCTTTTCACCGCGCCCGAAGATGGCGAGTATGCAGTGCGGGTGGAGGAGAGCCAGGGCTTCGGCGGCGAGCGCTACACGTATCGGCTGACGATTCGCGAAGCGCGTCCGGATTTCGCCATCTCGATCGCGGAAGACGATGGAACCGTGAACGCCGGCAGCGGAGCAGCGTTCGCGTTGGCCGCGGATCGGATCGATGGATTCGACGGGGACATTCTCTGCGAAATCAGCGGTGTGCCGGAAGGCTGGCAGGCGCCGAAGTCGCTCGTGATCGAGGCGGGGCATCTGCGCGCAAAGGGCAGCGTCACTGCGTTGCCCGGCGCGAAGCAACCGACGGCCGAGGAGTGGAAGGCGGTGAAGATCTTGGCCAGGGCCAAGGTCGGTGGGGTGGAGACGGAGCACACGGTCCCAGCGCTCGGAATGCCGAAGCTCGGCGGCGCGCCGCAACTCTTCGTCGCCATCGTGCCGCCCTCGGCCGGCAAGCACGAGCCCTCAAGCGCGTGGCAGCCATTCGACGCGCAGAAGCCTTTCGTTTTCGATATCGCGCCAGGGGAGATCATCCCCGCGTGGCTCGTGGTGAAACGTGCCGGAGCAAAAGGCGCCTTGCGGTTCGAAGTCGAAAATCTCCCGCACGGCGTGATCGTCGATAATCTCGGCCTCAACGGCATCACGCTGCTCGATGACCAGGAGCAGGGGGAGATCTTTTTCAAAGCCGCGCCGTGGGTGAAGGAACAGGAACGCCCCGCCTACGTGATTTGCCGGGATGGCGGGAAGGAAGCCTCGTTGCCGTTCGTGCTCCGCGTGAAGCAGAAGGCGGAGAAGTCCACGATTGTGAATGTGAAGTGATCGAGGCTATTTGCCTCCACCGTGGCTCCCTATTCACGGCGCGGCGTCCGTAAGTCGAGCTGCGCGCGGCGTTTGACGCAGAAAGTGAGCGACTCCGCACGCTGCATTACGGTCAAAATACCGTACATCGTCCTGAAAGCAGCGTGCTTTGCGTTCCGTGGGCCGTAAATTCGGCGCAACGCACGGAGCTTTGTGCCCGATGTACCGTACATCGGTCCCGATGCAGGCTGCCTTTTCCTTCGTGGAGACTATTTGGTCCGCAAAGCAGCCTGCGTTGGCACGGAAATGCGCTATTTCCTTCGCAAAGCAGTCTGCATTGGAGTTCCGGTACGGTACATTGACTTCAATGCAGAGTGCTTTTCGGCTTCTGTACGCGGACTCAAGCCGTGTGCACGGGTGCGACCGCAACGGCCTTTCCTGACGGAAGCCCCGAAGTTTGCACGCGCCTCAGGGCTGCGTGGCCGCTTCGCGAGGCAACAGAATGACGTCATCCGCTGCCACGCTGGCGCGAATCTCGGTGTCCGCGCTCGTGAATGCGAAGCGGGGATTGAGTTCGTAAACTTTGAGCGAGTGCTCGCCCGACGCGAACTTGTACTGCGCCATTTCCCCGAGGTAGACCCGATCGCGGATCTTTCCAGTGATGGTATTGGGCGAGGAACCACCTGTTCCCAGGCGCCAACTCTCGGGGCGAATGCTCACGAGGACCGGTTCGCCGGCTTTCGGAGTCCACCGATGCGCCACTCCCGTTAAGAGGCCCAGCGGCGTTTGCACGTGAGCCTGTTCGCCATCCACGGAGGTTACGGTGCCGTCCATGAAGTTCGTTTCGCCCATGAAATCGGCGACAAACTTGGAAGAAGGTTGCCGGTAAACTTCCGCCGCCGGTCCGACCTGCCGGATGCGGCCCTTTTCCATGACCGCAATGCTATCGCCCACGCTGAGCGCTTCCTTCTGATCGTGTGTGACGTAGATGGCGGTGAGGCCCGCCTCCTTGCAGATGCGCCGGATCTCGCTGCGCATTTCCATGCGGAGTTTGGTGTCGAGATTCGATAGCGGCTCATCGAGCAGGAGGCAGCGCGGACGAATCACCATGGCGCGGGCGAGCGCCACGCGCTGCTGCTGGCCACCGGAGAGTTGGTGAATTTTGCGGTCGGCGTATTCCTCCATGCGCACGGAGGCGAGAGCCTCCTTTACGCGTTCATTGATTTCCGCCCGCGCGATCCGCCGCTCCTCGAGACCGAAGGCAACGTTTTGCGCCACCGTCATATGAGGCCAGAGCGCGTAGCTCTGAAACATCATGCCCGTATTCCGTTGATGAGGAGGAAGCCGGGTGACGTCGTCATTGCCAAACCAGATGTGGCCTTCGTCGGGGATGTAAAAACCCGCGATGCTGCGGAGAAGCGTCGTCTTCCCGCAACCGCTCGGTCCGAGGAGGAAAAA
>CBHXZU010000614.1:0-4306 GCA_966125105.1 uncultured Prosthecobacter sp. | reverse complement strand
GACACGGTGGGGCCCGCGGTGTCGATGACGACGCTGAAGAGCTGGGTGCGGCTGTTGAGCGCGACGTCCGCGGCGGTCACGCTCCACGCCGCGGTCCCTGGCGCGAGCGTGCTGGCGGCGTCGCGGTGCAGTTCAACTTTCAATGCGCTGCAGAAGTCACGTTCCACCGCTCGAGGAATGCCACTCTACTAATGATTGCCGATTGCCCTACTTCGCCTTGGCCAATGGCGGCGGGGCTTTCGGCGCTTCCGGCAGCTTCTGCGGCTGGCCTGCGGGGGCGGGTTCGGGCATGCGCACGAGCAGCCAGGTTTGCGTCCGCGCTTTGCCGAAGTGAATGGCGATCGGTGAAACGTCCTGCGTCAGGTTGCCAAGGCTCGTGACGAAGATCGTTTCTTTGTTCTCCCCGATGCGCCAGCCGACTTGCTGGGTCTTCTTGTCGACCTTTCCAGCAATCGGCCGCTGATCGTCGGAGATCGTGCTGTTGAAGGCCCCGCTGATTAGGCCTTCCTTGTTCACCGAGATCTGGAAGAACATGACCGGGTCGCCCTTCTCCTCCTGCGCGAGCGCGAAGACGCCCAGCGGCAGCCATTCTTCCGCCGCCGGCGGCGGCTGCGTGGTGGATACTTGCTGCGCTGCTGGCGGCACGGGGGGCATTGGCGGCGCCGGTTGCGGGACCTCCGCGACGGCTTCCATCATCGGGTAGGAATACTCGCTCGCCGGGACCGGCTGGTTATCCACGTAGACGGTCTCGCCTTCGTAGATCACGTTCATGCCGTAATCGATGTAGACCGGCTCGGTGATTGCGGATCCGACCCAGGAGACGGCGGCGCCGATCGTCGCGGGCGCCCACCACCACCACGGGTTCGAGGGATAATGCCCGACCCAGCCATGGCCCCATCCACACGCGCCCCACCAATGGTCGTCAAAGACGTCATCGTAGAAGTCGCGGGCATTATCCCAAATCTCGTCCGCGCGATCGCCGCGGTAATCCCACAACTCTTCGCGGTGCTTCTGCCAGTCCTCGCGATTCTGGTCCCGCCACGCCTGACGGTCTTCGCGTTTGTTATCGAGGTCATTCCAGCGCTGCTCGCGGTTTTGCTGGAAGTCGCTGCGCGCTTGCTGGCGATTGTCGGCGCGCTGATTCCACGCGTCGTTGCGCGCATCCACGCGCTGGTTCCATTGCTCGTTCCGATTTTGCGAGCGCTCCTGCCAGTTGCCGCGATCTTGCGGTCGCGCCGGCCGCTCGAGGTTGCCTGCGCGATCGCCGATCCCCCCTGCAGGTAATTGCGAGGCACGGTCACCAAGGCCCCCGCCGGCTAGTGCGCCACCGATCGCGCCGCCAGCTGCCGCGCCGCCCGCGATCCCGAGGAAGTTTCCAACATCCTTGCCGCTCGGACGAGTGCCTGCGGTCGGGCGATCCGCGCCGCCGGGGCGATTCCCACCCGGTTGACCCGCTCCCGGCCGGTCGGCCGTCCCTGGTCGATTCGCGCCTCCGGGGCGGTCTGGGCCGGCACCCGGGCGGTTCGCGCCACCGCTTGGTAATTGAGAGGGACGATTGCCGGAGGGGAGTTGGGAGGCGCTGCCGCCGCCGGCGATGGAGCCCCGGTTCCCACCGCCTGCGGGCCGTTGGGAAGGCGTCGAAGGCACGCGCCCGCCGCCGCCTGCTGGCTGTTGCGAAGGCCGGTTGGCAGTGCCGCCGCCGCCGGATGGCCGCGAAGCGCTGCCGCTCCCGCCAGATGGACGGGACGCTCCGCCTCCGCCGGTCGAAGGACGTGACGCGCTGCCACCGCCCGAAGGCCGCGAAGCGCTGCTACCGCCACCTCCGGAAGGTCGGGAATAACTTCCACCTGCTCCGCCTCCGGAAGGCCGCGAATAGCCCCCTCCTCCTGATGGACGAGAATAACCGCCGCCGCCGCCTCCGCTAAACCCACCGCCTCCGCCGCCCGACGGGCGGGAGAAACGTCCGCCGCCGCCCCCGCCACGCGACATGCCACCACCCCCGCCGCCTCGCCCACCGCCTCCTCCACCACGGCCACCTCCACGAGCGAATGCCGTCGCGCTTTCAAAAAACACGGTGAACGCGACCGCCGCCGTCAACATTGAGAGAACCCGGGTGCGCATGGTGTTAGTCTCCTTTCACGCGACGGACTTCGATGCGGCTCACGCTCGGCTGCGGATCACCATCGAGCGTGCGATTGTTCGATTCCCACGTGAAGCGATCGGGCCCGAGCTTGGTAAATGTGTTATCCGCAGAGGTGCGGTTGCCGTCGGGCGTGACGCCGACTTCGCGCAGCAGCCAACGGTCTCCATTGCGAGTGAAGTGCCCTTCGGAATATCCGCCTTCGTCATCGAAAGTCCACGTCCGCAAGCGGTCCTCCAAAGGGTCCCAGCCGATGATTTGGAAACCTTCCAGCGTCACCTGGCCTGCCTTCTTCACGCTGACATTTCGCGTGAGGTAGTTTCCGCCGCGCGCCCAATTGTATTGGCTGCTGATCGTGAGATCATTTTCCTTGTCCGCTTCCTCCCAGCGGCCCACGAGCCACTCGAGTTCGGCCAGCCGTTCGCGGGGACTTGCCGCCGGAACGGGGGTCTCAATGAGTTGGTTGATCTTCCATTTTCCGTCCTTCTTGACGTGGATCGCGGTGTAGAGGGCGCGGTTCACTTCTCCGTCCGTGCCGGTCACGGTGGTGGAACCTTTTTCCAGCACACTCTCGGGTCCGAGCACGCGAACGGTGTCAACCGCGATCGCGAGCTTTGATCCCTTGTTCGCGGCCAACCCGGCCCGGACGGCATCTTCGATTGCCGCCTTTCCGCTGAAGACGCGGCCATCGTCGGTGGTGTATTCCGCGTCATCGGAGAAGAAATCGGTCAATGCTTTCACGTCGCCTTTCGCGTAAGCCGCCTCGTAGGCGCGGTCATTGGCGATGACGGCGGTTTTCTCGGGAGAATTATCTGCGCTCTGCGCCAGGCACATGCAGCTGAGTGCAATCGAAAGGGAGAGAATGGAGACGGCCTTTTTCATGGATTCTTCGGTGGCTGATGGGTTCCGGAGCGTGGAGCTGTCCGGGGAGCCGCGCCATAGGACCAAGGTCTGATGCTCCGCGGACACGGGATTGCGGTCGGTTGCGGTCGCTCCGCCGCGCACGACGGCGAGGCGACGAAGCGATCGGTCCCGCGGCGGCTAGGCTTGACTGCCTAAGAGCCCTTATCCGATATTCAGGATGCCACCTGACTTGGTTATGAGTGCATCGCAACTCCGCCGAATGCCTGTTCCCGCAAACGCGCTGGTGTGTGTGGTTGATGACGACGATTCCGTTCGCAAAAGCCTTTCCCGCTTATTTCGGTCCGCTCATCTGCTCGCCGAGACATTCCCGTCCGCGCGCTCGTACTTGGACCGTGCCGCCCATCAGGGTCCATCGTGCTTGGTACTCGACGTCTGCATGCCGGGAGTCGACGGGCTCGAGCTGCAACACACGCTCGCGGACCGACGCGAGCAGATCATTTTCCTCACGGGTCATGGTGATGTGCCCATGTGCGCAGATGCGATGAAGGCAGGGGCCGTCGATTTTCTCACGAAGCCGGTCGACGACGAAAAGCTGCTGAGCGCGGTGGCTCGCGCGTTGGCCTCGTCCGTCGAGCTCCGCAAAGCCGCGGCTGAGCGGGCGCAGGCACGGACGCGTCTCAATCTCCTGACGCCGCGGGAGTTTGAAGTGATGCAGCGCGTGATCGCCGGCGCGCTGAACAAGCAGATTGCCGATGCCCTCGGCACTGCGGAGAAGACCGTGAAGATCCATCGCGGCCGAGTGATGGAAAAGATGAGTGTCTCCTCCGTGGCGGAGTTGGTGCGAATCGCCCAAGCCGCCGGAGTGGCTCCGATTTCCGCTGCGCCTTGACGCAGCCCAGCACGGCAGCTGGCAAAACTGCCGATTGTGACAACTTCGAGCTTCGTTGAATTCGCTTTCAGCGAGAGGAAGTAACCCGTGGCCGCATTTCCCAATCGATGGTCGAGGGGTGAAGAAACGGTCATTCGAAATTCACAATCAGCTCCTAGTAAAACTGCGCGCATGCGCCTTGTATGGAGGCACTTCTGCGCATGATCGCATATATTTCCCCTCTGTCATGAAAATGCCTCGCGACTCGGAAGCTGAAGAGTGGTTTTTCCTAGGTATGTCCTCCCTCACCCAGATGCGCCGGGCATGCGATCGCGAGACATCGTGGACGTGCCGAGCGAGTGACGCGCATGATCTTTTCGTGGAGAGGGAGGCAACTCCATGACCCGCGAAATCAAGGGCATTAGCGACCTGGT
>CBHXZU010000613.1:0-4312 GCA_966125105.1 uncultured Prosthecobacter sp. | reverse complement strand
GCCAACGCCGCCGTTGTTTTTCGCCAGGTTCAGCGTGCCGGCAGAAATGGTGGATGTGCCGGTGATGGAGTTCGCCGCCGCGCCACCGATCGTTTTGGTGCCTGCCGCGTCCACGAGAATGCCGCCGCTGCCGCTGATCTGCGCATTCATGCTGGCGGCGCTGTTCAAATGCAGGATCCCATTGTCCGTGATGGCTCCACTGATGGTGCCCGTCGCATGATCGAGTCGCAACGTGCCGGCGGCATCGATCGTCACGGCGTTGGCGAGAGTGGTCGGGGAGTTTAGCGCGAGGACGCCGGCAGACGCAGTGGTTGGCCCTGCGTAACCGAGCGTTCCGGTCAGGATCGTCGTGGCGGGACCGAGTTTCACCAATCCGCCAGTGCCGGTGATGTTGCTGGTGAGCGTCTGATTGTCCGCGTGCTCGATGATCAGTGTGCCGTGGTTGGTGATCAGGCCGGAAATCACACCGGCGCCGAGAGTGACGCCATCGCCGAGACGGAGCGTTCCCGCCGAGATGGTGGTACCTCCCGAGTAATCATTGGGTGAGGTGTTCGCGATGGTGAGCAGACCGGAGCCTTGTTTCGTCAGCGGTCCCGCTCCGCTCAGCTTCCCTGGCCCTCCTAGGGTGTAGGCGGCTCCGGAATTGTTCACCAGGATTCCCAGCGGGGAGACCGTGGCGGCAATGCTGATGTTCCGCGTGCCCGTCGCCGAGTCGTCGAAGATCACGGAATCGACACCGACTGCGCCTTCCACGTAGCGAGTCGCCACCTGGGTGGTGGATGTCGACCAGTTCGGAGTGCCCGTTGCGCCGGTATTATCGGGATCGATGTCCCAGGTTCCATTCACATTCCCGCGCCACTTCGGGGTGTCTACGCCGGAGATGGTCACATCGATGGAAGTATTCCCGGTGTTATCCACCAAGGTCCCCGCAACGCGGAAGGGGAGCTTCAAGGAGAGTTGTCCAAATCCACTCACGCCCAAGCCTCCCACGTAATTCAGAAGGGTAAACGTGCCCGCGCTTAGGTTGTTTCCGAGCACCTCCAGTTTCGTCGGGGCTGAGGGAGTGAACGTGGAGGCTGCGATGACGGGGGCTGTCGGATTGCCAAACGTGCCGGTATCGAAGCGCAACGTGGAACCAGTGACTGAGCCGGTCAGAAGGGTCGCGGCCGAAAAACCCGCGCCCATCCCGGTCAACGTGACGCCGAAAGTCGCGCCGTCCGCGACCGTGACCGTCGTCGCGCCGGTCTGCGCGGGAGACGTGAGCAATGTTCCGGCGCTGACGAGCGTCGGTCCGGTGTAGGTATTGGCGCCCGTGAGCGTCAGCGTATCGGGGCCGATCTTGGTGAGGGCGGTGGCACCGGAGGCGCCGTTGCTAATGTTGCCGCTGAACGTGCCCGTCCTGACGTTGAGCGTGGCCAAATTGCTGGCGTGCGAATTCGTGATCGTGCCCGCGCCGGCAATCGTGCCGAGTTGAACGCTCTGTCCGTCGATCTGGAGCGTATTGCCCGTTGCCACGGACCAAATGGCATTCGCGCTTCCGCCGTTCGGACCCGAGATGCGAAGTGCCCGTGTGCCGGACGCGCCGTTGATCGTAAATGTGCCGGTGTATCCGCTGTTGTCGCCCGACATGCGAAGCACTCCCGCAGCGTTGGTATTCGTGTTGGCGTAGGTGATGTTGCCGGCGCCGATGAGGCTCGCGGAGAAATTGGTTTGCGCCCCGGTGTTGCCTCCGATCACCGACCACGTGTGATCGCCCGCAGCGGTGATATTGCCCGTGAGATTTACCGCGTTCGTGTTGTTGAGATGCAGGGTCAACGTGCTGTTGGCATTCATGGTGATGGGGGCATTCACCTGCGTCGAAACCCCGCCGGCGCCGGACTGCGCAGCGAACCGTAGCGTGGCATTGCTCACATTAAAGGCAACGGAGTTGTCGACCGTCGTGACGCGATTGCCTCCGCCCTGGATATGCAGCACGCCGCCATTCACGTTGAAAGTGCCGCTCGAGATCGTGTAGCCGCCGTGAATGGCCGCAGTGCCTGCGCCCGTTTTCTCCACGGTGAATCCGCCGAGATTGAACGGAATGCCGGCGGCCTGTCCCAGGAATGCCAGGTCTTCATTCTGGCTCAGCCCCGCCGGATTGCTGTTGGTGTTGGCATTCGCGACGTTCCACGTTTGGCTCGCCGTGAGCGTCACGCGCGACTGGATCGCGAGGACGTGCAAAGCCGCGGACATATCGACGCCACCTGCGCCAAGAGAGAGGGTGTTCGCCGAGCTCCCGTTGGTAATCGAAACGTTGTTCGCCGCATTGCGCGTGCCTGAAACACTCGTGAGCCGGATGCCCTGCCACGCAATGTCGCCTGTCATGGGCACGCTGAATGGGACGGAAATAATTGAATCGAAAAGCGCCACATCCTCGAAGCCGGGGGCGATTCCACCGTTCCAACTCGAGCCGAGATTGATCGAATCCGTGTTGTTCAGTTTCTCAATTTCGGCGGCATGAACGGAAGTGAGGAGAAGGGCGATGGATCCTGCCAACGGGCAGAGTACATGGACGGAGCGTTTCATGGGTGGTGAACTGGGACGGACAGACTGAGACTGACGTGATCAAACGTGCGTATCGACCGGAGTTTGGCAAGGATTTCCCGATCCCGGCGCCGCTCTCCGGAACAACGCGAAGATTGTTTTAACCCCGGCGGGCACGGCGCACACAGCGGGTGTGCACGGATGGGTGACTACGAAGGAAGCGAAGGGCGCGAAGGAAGATGCAAATGAACCGCGGCGGACGCGCCGAGCGCGGCGGAGGATAGAACCAAGGCATGCATCCGAGATGACTGTGGTCATTTCGAAGGAAGCAAATCCTTCGCTCTATTCGCGTCCTTCGTAGTTCCCTCTGTATTGTTCGCCGAATCCGCCGAATCCGCCGTGTGCGTCGTCTGCGCCGTGTCCGGCGTGGTTCTCCACTCGCGGTTTCTTTTGGTTTTTGGGGCTTCGTGTCTTTCCCTTGGTTTGACCAGTTTTTGGACCGCCGCGACGGACTGTTTTTGCGCCCGTGGAGGTTTTTTGTTGCGCCCGGGCTGAAGAAACTTAGATTCCGCGCCCTCGCGACGCCAGTGTAGCTCAGTGGTAGAGCATCCGCTTCGTAAGCGGACGGTCGTCGGTTCAATCCCGACCACTGGCTCGCAGTTTACCCCGCAAAGTCTTGCGCGGTTGCCCGGATACCCAGATTTCGAGGGACGCTAAAGGCACGGCGCTTGCGACCCTTGCGGAGTTCGAACTAGTGAAAGTCATGCCGCAACCTCGAGCGACGCCCGATAACGTGGGCGCCCTGATCCCAGCCTTCCAGGAAGGGCGGCATATTCATGATGTGGCGACGCGGACGAAGGCGGTGTTGGCGACCGTCCTCGTAGTCGACGACGGTTCGACCGACGCGACCTCGGACGAAGCGCGGAAAGCAGGCGTCTCCGTTACACGGCACGATCGGAACCAAGGCAAGGGCGCCGCGATCAAAACCGGGATGCGCGAGTTGCTGAAGAATCCCGCAGTCGAGTTCATGCTCGTGCTCGACGGCGACGGGCAGCATTTGCCTGAGGAGATCCCGGATTTCCTCGAAGCCGCAAATGCCAGCGGCGCGGGGCTGGTCGTCGGCAGCCGCATGGGGGACGTCCGTAAAATGCCTTTTGTGCGCAAGTGCACGAACCGTTACATGAGTTGGACGATTTCAAAGGTCATCGGCCAGCGCGTGCCGGATACGCAGTGCGGCTTCCGCATGTTTCACCGTTCGCTCGCCTCGGAGTTTTTGAAGAGCGAAAGCGCAGCGTTCGATTTTGAAACCGAGATGCTCGCGATCGCGGCGCGGATGGGCTGCAAGATCGGTGAGGCGGCCGTGAGCACGGTTTACGGCGAAGAGGTCAGCAAAATCCACCCTGTGCGCGACACGCTGAAGTTCTTTCGCCTTTTGCGCAGGCTGAAACGCGAGGCGCGCGCGGCCAAAGTGCAGTCATCGAAATCGGACGCCTGATTTCCTATTGTGCGGATCGAGTAACGATATTACGTCCGCGTAATATGTTTGTCCGCACTGCGAGGTCTCTCATTGCCTGCGTTGCGGTGCTGGCGGCGCTTTTCGGGTGCTCATCAGCGCCTTTGAGGCCGCTCAGCCCAAAGGAAGCGGCGGCGCGCCGCGAGCCAGTGTGGCTGGTGAGCAATCGCTTTCACACTTCCATCGCTGTGGAAGGCGAGGATGCTCCGCCGCAGGTGCGCATGCTCGATCCGCAGGCGAAGTACTTCGTCATCGGCTGGGGTGGACGGGATCTTT
>CBHXZU010000612.1:0-4320 GCA_966125105.1 uncultured Prosthecobacter sp. | reverse complement strand
CCGGTGTGGGTTCGGCATGGGTCTCCATCTTGGCCGGATCGGAGCCCACTTTTACCTCCGTCAGCGCAAACGCCGACACCTCGCCGCCCGCTACGCGCGGAAGGAAACGGCGCTTTTGCGTATCAGTGCCGAAAAGCAGCAATGGCTGGGGAACCCCGATTGATTGATGCGCGGAGAGAAGCGCCGTGAGATTCCCGCAAAAGCTCCCGAGCATCGTTGCCGAACGGCAATAGTTCGTCTGCGACAGGCCGAGGCCGCCGTATTCTTTCGGAATTTTGATGCCAAACGCCCCGAGCTTTGCCAGGGCATCGAAGACGTGTTGCGGGATTTCTCCGGAGGAATCGATCTCATCCGGATCCACCCGGTCCCGAAGGAGCGCGCCGAGCTTGCCCAGGAACGCATCGCCTTCCTCGCGATCCGCGGCGGATTGGGCCGGATACGGATGGAGCAGGGGGAAGTCGAAGCGGCCCATGAACAATCCGCTGGCAAATCCACCGCGAGAAACCTCACGGGCGGCCTCCGTGAGTTCGAGCGCTTCGCGCTGCTCCCGGGGCATCCTGGAGGTGTCGATCACCGGCTCGGGGGCTTCGATCGAGGATTCAGTCTTCATAGAAGTGTTTGCCGTTTGCAGCCATTTCCTTGAGTCGTTCGCAGGGGCGGAAGCGGGGGCCCGCGTCTTCTGCGAGGCGTGTAAGCTCCGAAACGAGTTGGACCGGCCCAATGTGGTCCGCATACCGCAGCGGACCGCCGCGGAAGGGGGCGAATCCCGTGCCCATCACCATGGCAAAATCAACATCGCCGGCTTCGTTCACGTTCTTCTCCTCGAGGCAGCGCGCCGCTTCATTGATCATGAGCAGGACCATGCGCCGCCCGATTTCATCGCGGCTGAGACTCGAAGGTTCGGACGTGGGGCGAAGTGAATCGGCCGCTGGATTTGGGATCGGATCGCCTTTCTTCGGATGCGTGTAGAATCCCGTGCCGCTCTTGCGGCCGAGCCAGCCCTTGGTGATCAACTTTGAGAGAATCTCCGGCGTCTGCAGGTGATCAGGAAACGCTGCGCTCAATGTGGTCGCGACATCGGCCGCGATGTCCGCGCCGACTTCGTCCACGAGCCGCAAAGGCCCCATCGGCATGCCAAACTCGATCATGGCCGCATCGATGTCCTCGACGCTTGCTCCCTGTTCGAAGAGCCGGGCTGCTTCGATGAGACCGGGCATGAGAATCCGGTTCACTAGGAAGCCGGGGCTGTCTTTCACCACGACGGGGAGCTTCCCAATCTTTTGCACGAAGTTTACGGCGCGCGCAGTCACCTCCGGAGCGGTTTGGCGCCCTTCGATCACCTCGACCAATTGCATGCGATGGACGGGATTGAAGAAATGGATCCCGACCACCCTTGCGGGATGTTTTGTCGCCGCGGCAAGTTCGCTCACGGAGAGGGCGGAAGTGTTGGTGGCGAGCAGGGCATCCTCGCGAGTCAGTTCCTCGAGACGCCGGAAGATCGTTTTCTTAACTTCCATCTTTTCGACCGCGGCCTCGATCACGAGATCCACCTGCCCCAGCGGAACCTCCGTGGCAGTCGGCGAGATGAGACCGAGGCCTGACCGTGCCTCATGTTCGCTGAAGAGATGCCTCTTCACTCCCGCGGCATAGAGTCCGGCGGCTGTCGCCATGCCCGCCGCGACCCGCGCCGGGTCCACATCACGCAAGATCACACGGAGCCCGCGCGCGCTCAACCATTGCGCGATCCCGGCGCCCATCGTGCCAGCCCCGATGACCGCGGCGCGCCGAATGGACGGGGGCTTTTCTACGCCCGGCACCGCCCTGTGTTTCGCTTTCTCTTCGAGGAAGAAGAGGTTCACGAGATTGCGTGTCGTGTCGCTGGCGAGGAGTTCCACGATGGCCTCCCGCTCGAGCCTGAGGGATTCTGCTTCGTCCCACTTGCCCGCGCCCGCCATCACAACAGCCAGGGCCTTTTGCACGGCTGGATAATGGCCGTGGGTCTTCGCTGCGACATCGCGTCGGGCCCGGGGGGCGATGATCGTATCCACGACGGTATTTACCGCCGCGGAGTGGATGAGTTTGCGAGGACGTTTCCCGTGGCGCAGCCATTTGTCCGCCGCGGCGAGCAAATGCTCACGAGGGGCCACTTCATCCACCATCCCGAGTTTCAGTGCGTGGCGGGCGGGGAGGGTGCGCCCATTCAGGATCACATCGAGCGCCTTAGGGACTCCGATCAAGCGCGGCAACCGGGTGGAACCTCCCCACGCCGGCACCAGCCCAAGCTTGGTTTCTGGCAGGCCGATCTTCGTGCAGCGATCGGGAGACGCCACGCGCCAGTCACAGGCGAGCGCGATCTCATAGCCGCCGCCAACCGCCGCGCCGTGAATGGCGGCAACCGTGGGAAAAGGCAGGGCCGCGATGCGGTTAAACACATCCTGCCCGAGTTGCACAAAGGCGACCGCTTCATCCGTCGTCATCTTGCGCATGCTGCGCAGGTCGGCTCCGGCCAGGAATACGGCGGGCTTGGCGCTCTGAAAGACGAGGCCTTTCGTCTCGGGGCCGAGATCGCGTATGACGGCGTCGAGTTCTTCGAGGGTTGCCCGGTCGAAGATATTCACGGGCGACGCCGGACGGTCAAAGGTCAGGATGCGGATTCCGTCGGGAGTGGTTTGGGATCGGATCGCTTGCATGGCTTAGGTTCGTTCCAGCCAGATGGCGCCACCCTGGCCCCCGCCGACACACAGGGAGACCAGCGCGCGCTTCGCGCCGCGGCGGGCGAGTTCTTTCAAGCTCGTGAGAATGAGGCGCGCGCCGGTGGCGCCCACGGGATGCCCGAGCGCGATGGCGCCGCCATTCACATTCAGTTTGTCATCGGGAATCGGCACGCGCCGAAGCACGGCGAGCACTTGGGCGGCGAATGCTTCGTTGATCTCGATCAGGTCCGCATCGTCCGGTTGCAGTCCGCACCGACGGGCAACGCGCTCGATGGCAAAGGCCGGTCCCAGCCCCATGCGAGCAGGATCACAGCCTGCGTAGGCGTAATCCACGAGCGCGCCGAGGGGTTGGAATCCCAGCTCCGCGGCGCGAGACTCGGTCATCACCAGCAGCGCCACCGCGCCGTCGGTCACCTGCGAAGAATTGCCGGCGGTTATCGTTCCATACTTTGCGAAGACGGGCCGCAGTCCGGCCAGGACTTCCATGGATTGGCCGACCCTCGGGCCATTGTCGCGGAGGACTGCCTGGGCGCCTCCGTAAACCGGGCATATTTCCTCGGCGAGCCGGTCCGCTGCAGCGAGGGCCTTTTCGTGAGAGCGGATCGCAAAGGCATCCTGGGCTTCCCGCGTGATGCCATCCTCGCGGGCGAGCAGTTCCGCGGTTTCGCCCATGTTCAAGCCAGAGACAGGATCGGTGAGACCGAGTTTCAGACCGATTTGCGGCTCGAAATCCGCCGGGCGAAATTCCGTGAAAGCGGCCACCTTTTGCAGCGGCGACTTCGCTTTGGCCAACTTGCCAAACTTCCGGGCGGTCGTCTCGCTGTAGAAGAGTGGCACCTTCGACATGCTCTCCACCCCGCCCACGATGAAGACCGAGCCGCGACCAGCCATCATGCGATCGGCTGCGGTGGTCACGGCCTCGAAGCCGGAGGCGCAATTGCGGTGGACGGTCACTGCCGGGATGGAATCCGGAATGCCCGCCCGCAGGGCGATGACGCGGGCGACGTTGGCCGCATCGATCGGTTGCGCCACGCAGCCGAAGATCACTTCATCGATCAGCGCCGTGTCCAAGCCAGTGCGCGTGAGGAGAGCGTCCACCGCGATGCGCCCAAGCTCATCGGCGCCAAGCCGGGCGAGATCCGTGCCTGCGCGGCAAAACGGCGTGCGAACGCCGTCCACGATCACGAGGCGGGGATTACTCATGGTTTTGCCCTTCCATGGCTGTCTCCGTGTGCGATGTCTTGGTTTCCGTGGCTGGACGATGATCCACCACGCGTTGTTCTTTGATCTGCGTGCCGACGCCCTGCCGCTCGCGAAGCTCTTCCACCGGGTGAAACTCGATCCGGTTCAGATGGATCTCGGTCTCGGCGGAGAAGCGAGAGTTCAGGGCGGAGCGCAGGCGATCCTCGGGGGTGTCGTCCGACTTCGTGGCGTGTAGGATCAATTCATCCACTTCACACGGATCGTCGTGCCGTTTTCGAATCTCGATCTGCCAGGTGCCAATGTGCTCGGCATTATCGAGGACATGCTCGAGGTGGTTGAAGTCCACCAACGTGCCTTTGAGCTTATCGATTTGGAGATCGCGCACATCGGAGCGGCGTGAAAT
>CBHXZU010000611.1:0-4322 GCA_966125105.1 uncultured Prosthecobacter sp. | reverse complement strand
AAGCTCACTGCAAAGGCGACAGCAAAAAGCGAACAAACGAGGCGTTTCATGGAGCGCGGGAAAGTAGCGAGCCCGGGCGGCTTGCCAAGTGTTTCGTGCAGGACCTACCGGCCGGGTCCGCGGAAGCCGCAGCGGGCCGTGGGCGTTTCGTGGACTACGATTTCGGCGAGTCCGCGTAATTGGGGCGCCAGTTTCTCCCAGAACCAGAGGCACATATTCTCGATCGTCGGGTTATCCAAGCCCTCGATTTCATTGAGGTAACCGTGATCGAGTTTCTCGAGCAGCGGCTTCATTGCCCGGGAGATCTCGGCGTGGTCGTAAAACCAGCCCGTCTTCGGGTCCTTCTCCCCTTCCACCGTCACCTCCACCTTGAAGCTATGCCCGTGCATGAGGCGGCATTTGTGACCCTCAGGCGCGTGCGGCAGGGTCTGCGCCGCTTCAAAATGGTAATCCTTGGTGAGCCGAAACGTCATACGGGCGCGGCTTTGCCGCGAATCGCGAAGATTCGACGGCAAGCCCGCGAATCCAAGCGCGTTTTTGCCTAAACGCCCTTCTGCTTCGGGTCCCAGATGAACTTGTGCATCTGGAGTTGGAAGCGAACTGGAAGCTTGTCGGCGACCATCCAGTCCACGATCTCCCTCGGCTCGATCCGGCCGAAGATCGGGGAAAACAGCACGCAGCCACAGCGCTCGGCGAGGTTGTGTTTCAGCACCTGCTCGCGAGACCATTCGTAGTCTTCTCGTGATCCGATGACAAACTTCACCTCGTCGCGCTTCGTGAGCAGCGGGATATTGCTCCAAAGATTGCGGTCGCACATGCCGCTGCCGGGCGTCTTCAAATCGACGATGCGGTGCACGCGTGGATCGATCTGCCCGATATCATGGGCACCGCTGGTCTCGATGAGGACGATTTTTCCCGCGTCGCACAGGCGGGCCATCAGCGGGAGGACATTCTTCTGCAGGAGCGGCTCACCACCGGTGATCTCCACCTGTGGAGAATCGAACGCCATCACCTCATCGAACACTTCTGACACGAGCCGTTTTTTGCCTTCGTAAAATGCATACTCGGTGTCGCAGTAGGTGCAGCGGAGGTCGCACGCCGTAAGCCGCACGAATACGCACCTCCAGCCCGCCCACGTGCTCTCGCCCTGGATGGACTGGTAGATTTCATTGACCTTCAAGGTCGGTGCTTTGGCTGGCGCTTCGGTCATTCCGTCGAGCCGGCTACTATCGCGAGAAGTCCACATTTCGCAATGCATCCCGCGCGGGCTACCGTCCCAAGCCTGGGATCCACACCAGCGCAGGCCAGCTCCTATCGCGATTGGCCAAAGCAGTTTCCAGATCGCTCCCTCCCGACAAATCCCACCCCTACGCAGGTCTGGAGACCCGCGCCACCGCAGGCGCGCTCACGGCGCCGGCAATCGTCTTCTGCGGATGTTCACATACCCCACCAATCGACCCGCATGCCAAATTCAATTTGCTGGCTAATGTATCAAAGTGATATCACATTGATACAACTCCAAAGGATATGAATCCATCCACCTCTCCCGTCAGCAACAGTCGCGAGAACGTTGTCCGCGCCATTCCCGGAGCAGTCATGCTCGCGGTGAATTTCGGTCTGATCATCCTGGGAATTGTCCTCCTCGTGCTGGGCGTCCAGGCCATGGCGAAAACGCGGGGCGATTTTCATCCGTTCATGCTCCTCGGGCCGCTGATGGATGTGACCGGAGTCATCATGCTCCTTGGTCATTTCACACTGCAGCCGAATGAAGCGCGGGTGCTGATCCTATTCGGCCGGTATCGCGGGACTGTGCGGGAGAGCGGGTTCCATTGGGCAAATCCGTTCTACACTCGCGTGCGGTCGCGTTCCCTGGGCGGGCCGGGTGAATCGGGGAGCGGCCAACATGGCGCCAATCGCGGCATTCCCTACCGCGTGCTCACGACCAAGATCTCCCTGCGAGCGCGCAACTTCATCAGCGAAAAATTGAAGGTGAACGACAAGCGCGGAAATCCCGTGGAGATTGCGGCGGTTATCGTCTGGAAAGTGGAGGACACAGCGCGGGCCGCATTCGATGTCGATGATTTCGAGAGCTACGTGCAGATCCAGAGCGAAGCCGCCATTCGCCACATCGCGAGTCTCTACAGTTACGATCGCTCGGAGGAAGATGAACACACCTTGCGCGACAGCGCGGACGAGGTGGCGCAGGCGCTGGAGGGTGAATTGCGGGTACGCCTCGAGAAGGCCGGCGTTTCTGTGGTGGAAGCGCGCCTGACCCACCTCGCCTACGCCCCCGAAATTGCCCAGGCCATGCTGCGCCGCCAGCAAGCGGAGGCGGTGATTGCCGCCCGGCAGAAGATCGTTCACGGCGCAGTAAGCATGGTGGATATGGCCTTGCGCGAACTCTCCGATAAGGCAGTGGTGGAAATGGATGAGGAACGGAAGGCGGCGATGGTGAGCAACCTGCTCGTTGTGCTCTGCGCCGAGTCCAACGTTACACCCGTCGTGAATACCGGCACGCTCTACAACTAACCTGGATGGCTGGAGGCGAACGAAAGCCATTCCTCCTGCGGATCCCGCCCGACCTCTGGAGTGAACTCGAGCGGTGGGCGGCCGACGATCTGCGGAGCGTGAATGGGCAGATCGAGTTCCTGCTGCGGCAGGCAGTGAATAAGCGAAAGTCGTCCGCGGCAAAACAGCCCAAGGACGGGAAGTAGCGCCCTCGCGCGATCGGCGGGATCGCAAAAATCCTGTTCAACCCGGCGATCCTGTCCATCCTGTCGCCCCTTTTTTATGTCCGTGAATCGCATCGACGCCAAGTTTCAGCAGCTCCGCACCGAGGGGCGCGCGGGATTTATCGCTTACATCTGCGGGGGTGATCCATCGCTGCAGGCGACGCGTGACCTGGTGATCGCCTTCGACAAAGCCGGCGTGGATCTGGTGGAAATCGGCGTGCCGTTTTCGGATCCGCTCGCGGATGGCGTGGTGAATCAAATGGCCAGCACGCGCGCGCTGGCGGGCGGAGCGACCTTGCACGGCGTCTTCCACTGCGTGCGCGAGATTCGCCGCGAATCGCAGATCCCGATCGTATTCTACACGTATATGAATCCGGTCTACGTGCATGGATTCGATGCGTTTCTCAAAGACGCGGAAGAAGCGGGTGTGGACGGCATTCTCTTTCTCGATCTGCCACCAGATGAAGATGAGGCTTCGCCAGAATTGCGGATGCATGGCCCGCTCAAACGCATTCGGCTGATTGCGCCGACCACGCCCGATGCGCGCGTGGCGATGCTCACGAAGGATGCGGGTGGGTTCATCTATTACGTGAGCCGCACTGGGGTCACGGGCGAACGCAGCGAGATGGCCACGGACTTGGTGAAGCAGGTCGCGGGGATCAAAAAGCACACGCAGCTCCCGGTCGCGGTCGGCTTTGGCATCAGCACGCCGGAACATGTGAGAACGGTGGCCCAGAGCGGCGACGCCGTGGTGGTGGGCTCGGCGATCGTGAAGCGGATTGCCGAGCACGGGCGCGACCCGGATTTGGTGGAGAAGGTCGCGGCGTTTGTGCGCCCGCTCGCGCAAGCGGTGCGGAAGTAGCGGGCCGCCATCAATCCTCGCACCGGAATCGTGCGGCAATAGAAACGCCGCGTCGCTGGGAATCCCGGAATTGGAGTCGAAGCGCAGTCCGCGTCGAGAGCCTATCCGCGGAATTAGGGTCGAAGTGCGTCGTCCTCCGACAGTAAATCCGAGGAATTGCCTCCAAAGCCCTTAACCTGCGCTAAGCAAACCGGATTTTCGAGTCGAAGGACGACGTCCTTGGACAAGAAAATCGGGGAAACGAGCCCGAGGCTGTCGGCCTTCGACAAGAAAATTCGGGAAACGAGTCCGAAGCTGTCGGCCTTCGACAAGAAAATCCGGGAAACGAGTCCGAGGCTGTCGTCTTTCGACAAGAAAATCCGGGAAACGAGTCCGAGGCCGTCGGCCTCGGGGAAGAAAACCGGGGAAATCACTCGAAAGCTGTCGGCCTTGGACAAGAAAATCGGATTTTCTGGTCGAAGGACGTCGGCTTTCGACCATCCATCCCAAGGCGTACGTGGCGTTTACACCGAAAATTCAAGAACACACGGTAGAAAATCAGCGTCTCCAGCTGGATGAGAGAACTCCTTTTCCGCACGGCGGCCCTTCCTCACCGTCTCCTTGCAATCACCCACGCGGCGACGAGAGAGGGCCAAAGGCCCGTCGGCATACCAGCTTGGGCCAACGGCCCAGGTCTAGATTCCCAGATCATCAAGGGCTGAAGGCCCCACGCATGTCTCCGCATTCAC
>CBHXZU010000610.1:0-4326 GCA_966125105.1 uncultured Prosthecobacter sp. | reverse complement strand
CGTAATCAGCTCCGCCGGCGCCGGAACTTCGGAGAGACGTCTTTTAACACAAAGCCGAGGGCCTTCGGACTGCGGTGATTCTTCACCGCTTTCAGGCGCATGCCCCTTCCAGTCGCGCCGCGCGACATGAACGGATTCGCAGCTGCCGGGCTAACCGATGATCACCGTCGGGCAGCCCACTACAATGCTGCCCCCGTGCGCGGTGGGATCGCCCAACCGAGCCGCAAACTTATTGCCGATCATCACCGTGGTTGATCCCATGGCAATGGTGTCTGGCGGCCCGACGCAAGTGCACGTGTCGCCTATCGTAGCGGCAGGGAGATAGCCAATCATCACCGTGGGAACACCAGGTGCAAGAATGGGTCCGCCAACATGCGGTACCGGTCCGGGGCTCACCATGGGGCACACATGCATATCCGTGAGGCGGGCAGCTGGTGGCATGAGTCAGATGGAAATGGTGAGTCGACGAATTGTCAATAACCCGGGCGCAGATTCCGGATCAGTGCCCGCCTTTTGGCATGGAGGAATGGCTGCGCTTCAACCTTCTCCCGGGACCGAACCACAGCACGTATTCCGACTCCCGCGCACCCACGCCGCCGCTCCACATGAACTCCGAGCCGTGCTGAATGAGCGGAGATCCGAACCGCGTGTTTAGGTAGCCTTCAACGCGGCTGAAGAGTGCCTTCTCTTCTGCGTTCGTAGTGAAAAGGTGTTCGCCCCGCTCGTTGAATCGATTGATCGCCATGAGGTCGAAATCGGCGTGGATCGCCTGTCCTTGCTGCCGGACCAGGCCTTTCTCCGGCCCGCTCTCCATCCGGCTAAACCCGGGCGGAAGTTTGCCGGCGACGAGGAACTTCTTCTTCCAGCTTTCGACCGCCGCTTCGAGGGTTTCCGGGGTGAAAGCGTCGGGGCAAAGGATCGGGTCCACGACCAATCCCGCGAACCGGAAGTTCTCGTTGTCGGATGACTTCGCTTTGCACTCTTCGCCTTTAGGCCTGTAGCCCGCCTTGCCGATCCATCGATCGGAGAGTTCGTTTGGTTCGCGCAGTCCGATCCAGCAGCCGAACTGCTGCGCAGCGTCGAAGAAGATGTCCTTGTGCCACTGTAGCATAAGCAATGTGTCTGAAATGGTCGCCGACCCGGCGGCCGGGGAAATTAACGAACGCCCGCGCGCGCCCCGTTTCCATCAACATGCGCATGGGCAGTTGCCCTTGCCGTTTCGATACGCTCGCGCAGTTGACCCAGTTTTTGGTCCTCAAAAGACGCGCCTCGCAACAGCGTGCCCGCCCAGTCCAGAACTGTGGGAAAGTTTTCTCCGAAGTGGCAGACCGCTTCCAGGTAGAGGCACAGCCCGCGCTCGCTTCGGAGGCCAAATCCGCGCGCCATTTCCCAATTTCGCTCGATGAATTGCCGCAATTCTCCCGGCGGAAGCGCCGAGGTGAATGTTGGATGCTCGGCGACGACATGCTTCTCCACACGATCGAGAAAAGCCGCGCGAGGACCCTCCTTCATCCGCGCTTCCTGGTGCGAGCGAATGATCAACATTTCGTGGTTAACCAGCTTGAGCCATCGACATGCCGCCCGCATCGATGCGACGCGTCTGCAGCTTCTTATCCGCGTAACGATAGGAAGCGAACCCGCCTTTTTCGCCTTCGCAAATGAAGGAAGTGACGGGACCAAAGAACTTCGTGAACTGCTCAGCGTCGCAAGTCGGGAGAAAAATACGGAGCACGCGCGGATCGTAGAATCGAAAGTAGAGATTCTGTCCCTGTTCGTTCTGCACGATGAGAAAGCTCCGGAAATGTTTCCGCAATGGCCGGAGTTTTTGCGCGGATCGCGCAAAGATGCCCCATGGCTTGCCCGGGAGTTCGGAAAGCAGCCATTCCGTGAAGGGATGCCCGGGCAGCAATTCCACGAGGTGTGGAGCGCACGACTCCACGTCCGGCTGAAGTTCGCCTTCGTAGAGGCAGTAGTACTGCGGTTTGTGCTCGGCTAAAACTTGCAGCAATTCCCGACAGGCGGCGCCGTCGAGAATGGCGTAGCTGTGCTCGCCGTCTTCGGCGAAAAGTGCGTTGCGGAGTGCTTCCTGAATGTCCATCTGCGCGGTAAAATCTGGCTAGCCGACTGGACAAAATGCATCGCCGGTCGCGGCGGCTTGCATCAAGGACAGGGCGGTTGGCGATTGCACGTTTTCGGCTGTATGCGAACGCGATTGCGGCCCGCTCTCCGTCTCGCCCGCCTCAACCTGGCAAGGGTCCTTATCCGTGGGCTTCGTCGGCTTGGTGGGATTGCATCCGCTGCCGCTTCCTGCCGCGCCGCCGCTGTTGATCAAGACCAACGTGCCACTGATCGCGACACCCGCCGGGCCGATGTCGACGAATGAGCCGCCCGCTTTGAGGGAAAGCTGCACCCCCGCCTCAACGATCACTTTCGTTCCGCCCTTGATGTGAACCTCCATCGCGGACTCCATCCCGACGTTTTTGCCGGATTTCATCTGGATGTCGCTGCCCGTCTTCAATCCGAGCGTTTCGCTGATCTCTTCGTTGCGGGAACCGCCGACGGTTATGTGTTCGTCTCCCTGGACCTCCTTGAACCGGTCATTTTGGACGATCAGGTGCTCGTCATTGACGACTTTCTCGATGTTGTCATGACCGACCTTCTCGATGTTGTCGTTCTTGATGTCCACTTCGCGGTCCTTCTCCGCGTGGATGTAGATCTGCTCGCTGCCCTTTTTGTCCTCGAACCGGATTTCGTTGAATCCGCCTCCGCCACGGCTGCTGTTCGACTTGAGCGTCGACTTGGTTTTCTCGTCCGGAAGCGTGTACGGAGGCATCGAGCCGGCGTTGTAAACGCTGCCGACGATGATCGGCGCATCCGGGTCGCCTTCGAGGAATTGGACAATCACCTCCTGCCCGACCCGTGGGATATGAATCGATCCCCACTGCTTGCCCGCCCACGGCGTGCCCACGCGCAGCCAGCATGAGCTGTTCGCGTCCGCCGTGCTCTCGCGGTCCCAGTGGAACTGCACTTTGACCCGTCCGTATTTGTCCGTAAAAATCTCTTCGCCCGACGGGCCGACCACGATCGCAGTCTGCACTCCGGAGATGGACGGCTTTGGCGTCACGCGCTGCGGGCGGAAGGGGAGGGCAGCCGGAATGCACGTGAAGTCGTTTAAGTAGACGAAGTCTTCCGTATCCCCAGTTCGGTAAGCAGTGCCGGTCCGCGCGGAGTGCCTCACCGAAGTCAGGATGTATTTCCCGTCTGCATTCGGGTGGCCTTCCATTTGGAATTTGTAACCCGAGGTGAACTGGTTGCAGTTGGATTCCCCTCGGATCAAAACGCCGGCGAGCGTTTCGGCCTCCATTCGGAGGGCCGCCGTTCGCTGGTTATCCTGGAAAATCTTCTGAATCTCCGAGGATTGTTCACCGCCGCCTTTGTCGATGCCGTCGAAACGCTGCGCGTACTCGCCGGGGTAATCGTAGATCTCAAACTTGTCGTTTCCTCCCACCTGCAGTTTGTGGGTTACCGTCCCGATTTGGACCGTTCCCATCGTGGGTTTCTTTGCCTCGAGATTATTGCCGGGCTGCTCGAAGGTATAATCCCAGAGCGTGACCTTCCCGGAACGAAGATCCTGTGACTTTTGCCACTGATAGATCTGCCGGGCCTGGCGATGCGAGCCTGCCACCACGTTGGTCCTTACCTTCATTGCCCCCGGCACGTCCGGATGCGTTGTCGGGCTATCGGCGACCACCATCTCCAGGCTGTCCTTGTTGTGCTTGAAGAAATAGTAGAGCCCTTCTTCCTCCATCAGGCGGGAGCAGAAGTTGAAATCGGTCTCGCGGTACTGAACGCAGTAATTCCGCTTCTCATACTTCCCCTTCAAATCCCACGTCACTTTGATTCCCGAGAGCACTTTCTTCAGGATGTCCGGCACACTGAGATGCTGGAAAATGCGGCTCTGCGCAATCCGGGTGGTCATCCAGAACGGCGGAACGATCTCAACCTGGTAGGAGGTAAATGTCTGGTCCTTGTCTCCTTCTGAAACGCGCCGACACACCCCCCGAAAGTAGCGTTCCTTCGAAGCCGTCGCTTCCGACGTTCCGGCGTCGATGAGCATCGTCACGCCAATTTCCTGCCCGAGGAGCGCGGAGAAATCGACTTTCTTGGAGTTCTCGGCGAGCAGATCGAGCGTAAACGAAAATAGCCCGCTGATCTGTTCGTGTCCGGTAAAGCCCACGAGCAACAAAGCGTCCGGACCCAGTGGGGTCGTGACGTTCATCTGCCGCTTAGCCTGTGCGTACGTAACAGCCATATCTATTGGGTGGT
>CBHXZU010000609.1:0-4327 GCA_966125105.1 uncultured Prosthecobacter sp. | reverse complement strand
GTGCAACGTCTCCACGTCCAGCATCCACATGGCCAACGCATTGTGCGCAAAGAACTGGGCGAATTGGGCGCTCAAGTCGCTGCCAGCCCCCGCTGCCGTGCCAGATGGACCAAGGGAGAACGGGATAGGTGTTGGGCTCGAGAGCATGGCTGGTCCGAGATTGAAATAGCAGGAAGTGCGCACATTTACGTCGCAAGTTTTACTTTGTTCCCATCCCCATGGCGCGGGCTGCCACCGCGACGAGGACCAGTCCAGCTCCTGCCATGCTCCACCACCCTGGGATCTCTCCATGAACCAACCCGACCCAGATCGGGTTCAGCACGGGCTCAAGCATGAGAATCAAGATCGCCTCGAGCGCTGTAACTCTCCGCACGGCAATTCCATAAAGAATATAAGGAATGCCGAGTTGAAAGACTCCCAAGAGGACCAGTGAACCCCAAGCGGCGGCCGGTGGAGGGGTGGCGATGATGAAGGGAAGTCCCAGCAGCGCCGTTCCGATATTTCCCAGCAGGAGGGCCGAATGGGGCGATCCTTCACGCTCGCGACGCAGGAAAATGGTCATGCAGGCAAAGGAGAACCCGCTCAACAGGCCCATTACGATTCCCCATCCACCCGTGGGCGTGAAGTCATCCGGCAGAAAGAGCGCAATGCCGCCGATTGCCAGAAAGACGCAGACCCAGTCCGCCCGGCGCGCCCGTTCTCCCAAGAGAATGGGCCCGGCAATCGCCACATAGATCGGCGCGGTATACTGCAGAAAGATGGCATTCGCCGCCGTCGTCCATTGGTTCGCGATGACGAATAAAACCACGGTTCCGACGTAAGAAACGGCTCCTCCGATCTGGTTCACCGACCAACTGAACTGCGGACGGCGCAACCACGCCCAGAGCAAGATCACCGCCAAGGCACTGCGCGTTCCGGCGATGCCGAGCGGATGCCAGGTGATGGACTTGATGAGGACTCCGCCAAGGCTCCAAAGCAACGCGGCGATAACGAGCAGAGATACCGCGACGCGATGGGACATCCGGCGGGATTAACGGGTCCGCCTCCCGGCGAAAACCACATTCTAGCAAACGCCCGGCGTTACCCCGCGCATCCGGCATCGCTCGCGATGACGATGCACTCCTCAGAAGACCATCTATGATCGATCGCGCCTCCACCGGCACCGCCGACTCAACCACGAATCCATTTTCGGCGGCGCTGGCAGAAGAAGCGCGAAATGCCGGCCTGCGATACTCGAGTGACGAGTCACCCGGCATTCGACGCGAGTTCCAGCGTGGCAAGCCGGTGTATCTCGATGCGCGAGGGAAGGCAGTGCGGGACCATAATACGCTCGTTCGCATCAAACGGCTCGCGATTCCGCCCGCGTGGACTGAGGTGTGGATTTGCCCAAGTCCCAACGGGCACATCCAAGCGGTTGGGCGCGATTCCAAAGGCCGCAAGCAGTACCGGTATCACGACGAATGGCGAAAGCATCGCGACGAAAACAAGTTTGGCCGCATGATGGCCTTCGCGAAGGCACTTCCCGGCATTCGCAAGCGTGTCGCTCGCGACCTGCGCCAAGCTGGAATGCCCCGGGACAAAGTGCTCGCCACGGTCGTGGCACTGCTGGAATCGACGCTGATCCGCGTCGGGAATGACGAATACGCGCGGCAAAATGGCTCGTATGGATTGACGACGATGCGAAATCGCCATGCAAAGGTCGCCGGCGCGAAGATCGAGTTTTCATTCAAGGGGAAGAGCGGAAAACGGCACGAGATCAGCGTGAAGGATCCGCAACTCGCGCGCATCATTCGCAAGTGCCAGGACATGCCCGGGCAAGAGCTCTTCGTTTACGAAGATGAAACTGGGCAACCGCGGGACGTTACTTCGCAAGATGTGAATGCGTATCTGCGCGAGATCGCCGGGGAAGAATTCACCGCAAAGGACTTTCGCACCTGGGCGGGAACGGTGCTGGCGGCAATCGCGTTGCGAGAGTTCGAGAAGTTCACGCACCAAAAGGAAGCGAAGAAGAACGTCGTTACTGCAATCGAATCTGTCGCGCAAATGCTCGGCAATACTCCCGCTGTTTGCCGAAAATGCTACGTGCATCCCGAAGTGCTGGATGCCTACCTCGGCGGCGACACGATCACGACGATCGAGCAGCGCGCTTCACAACAACTTAAGGCATCATTGGCAAAGCTCCGTCCGGAAGAAGCCGCCGTGCTCGTTCTCCTGCAGAATCGCTTAAAGGCCGCCAGGCAGGCTGCGGCTCAAAAAAAGAACGGGAAACGCGCGGCGCGCGCTTCCCGTTGAGACACTCTCGAACCGGACGGACTCAGGCGTTGTACGAATCGCGCAGTTCCCGCACGCGATCATGCGCCTGCTGGATGGCGTAATATTGCTGTTGCACGATATTGTGGATCGTAGTGGGCAATTCATGCTCGAGGGCCTCGCGATATTCTGCCACGGCCGAATCCTCGCCGCGCTCGCATTCCGCGAGGATGGAATGCTCGCTGCCGCTCGATAGCGCAGACTTCAGATCAATCCAGGCCCGGTGCATGGCGCCAGCCACGCTGCCAGATTCTTCCACATCTTCGCCGACGCTGCGCACGAGATGCTCGAGTTCCCCGACAAAGCGGCCTCGTTCCATGGAAAGCTCATCGAACAAGGACTTCAGGGAGGGGTTCTTCACATCTTCCGCTGCGGTGCGGAATCCGTGCTGACCGTCTTTGCAGGTTTCGATCAATCCATTGAGAACTGACGAAATCGATTTTGTTGTCGTAGCCATACGTTCCGGAATCGTTTTCGCGCTGCACCGCGGGCGTAGCAGGCCCGCCACGACGCTACCGAACGCGCCTGCAAAACGCCCCGCAGGAAACGTCTCGATAAAAGCAGAAACTCCCGGTTTCGCCGCGCTCTGAGTATTCGGCGCGAGAAGACCGGGAGTTGCGAAAGCCGCGCAGTTTCAGCGGCTTTTGTAGCGAGGTTAGTAAGCGCGAGCGCCCACCCCCACGCCAGGTCCCGAAGTAGTGGCACTGGTCGAAACACCATGGCGGTGACCTTCGTGGCCTACGGAGGCGCTGGTGGAGCAGCCTGTGTATCCAAGCGTTGCGAGGGCCAATCCGAGAACTGCTGCAATTGTCTTCATACGCCGCCGATTCGCGCAGACCCTGCGGCGCGCGTGTAAGAAAGTCAGTCCCGCGCGCGATCAGGATTTCGCCGTAAGGTGCCGAATCAATCGGTAAAGCGCCTGGGTGCGCGGCATCTGCGCACCGGCGCGCAGCCCCTGACGCGTCGGTTCACCCCAGATCGCCTCCACTTCCACCGGATGGCCCGCCTCGAAATCAATCATCGACGATGGCCGGTAAGATCCCATCGAATGACTGCGCTCGATCTGCCAGTCTGCAAACTCGTCGGGAATGGTGTGGCCGAGCCGGCGCGCGGCTTCAAGGCCCTCGCCCATCAGGTCCCGCGCCAATGCGCGCAATTCATCATCTGCCAAGACCACGCCCACGTTGGCACGCGCAGCGATCGAAAGGCCGTTGAAAGGGATATTCCACAGCAGCTTGCGCCACCTCTCCTCCGCGAGCTTCTCGACGGCATTCGCCTCAATCTGCACACACCGAAACGCCTCGGCGACGGCGTTCACGCGAGGCGAAACCGGTCGGCCAAATTCACCGATGGATATTGAGCCGTGATCGAGATGATGAATATCGCCGGGCGCGAGGCGATTGATGCAAACGAAGCACAGCGCTCCCATCACCCGCTCGGATGCCCACCGCTCCGCGAGAAACTCCTCATTTCCCAAGCCGTTCTGCAGCGTGAGGAGCGCGGTCTCCGGACCGATCAGCGGAGGCAGGAGCTTCTCCAGCGCGAGATTCGCAGTCGTTTTCAATGCGATGATGACCAGGTCTACCGGCCCAATCTCCTCCGGTTTTCCTGCGCATTGCACTTTTTCGAGATGAACCTGTTTCCCTTTCGTGTGAATGGTAATCCCCTTATCGCGCACCACGCCCAAATCGCTGCGCAAGAGGAAGTGAACGTCATGTCCGCCACTCGCGAGCATTCCTCCGTAATACGACCCGACGGCGCCTGCTCCCACAACGGCGATACGCTTCCCCTTGAGATCTGAATCGAGCAACTTCATGAGCTGACGCTTCGCTACGGCGGACTGGCGGATGTGTCCACAGAGGTTTTGCATGTTCCTGAACCCGTGCTGGATTCCGCCAACGCCAACAGCATTGCTCTGCACGCCGACAGCATTGCTCTGGACGTCGAAAGCATTGCTCTGCACGCCAACAGCATTACTCTGTACGACGACAGCATTGCTCTGCACCCCGACAGCGTT
>CBHXZU010000608.1:0-4328 GCA_966125105.1 uncultured Prosthecobacter sp. | reverse complement strand
AGAACCCGCCGGCGGATTCGTTCGTGGCAGAGGACTTCGGGGTCGATTCCCTGATCGAGGCAACGGACGACTACGGCATCAAGACACTGCGGATTCACCGCTCACAGAATGACAAGTGGCCGACTCCTGAGGTGATCGAGCCGGAGAAACCCCAGCGTTATGAACGGGCAGCACGTCCGCTCAATTTGCGGGAACTCGGTTACAAGCCCGGAGACACGCTCACGATCTTTGCGGAGGCCATCGACACCTATCCCGATCCGCATCTCACCCGCAGCCGCTCGGTCACCCTCACCGTGATCAACACGGAGGACTACAATCAGTTCCTGCGTGAGCGCACCGACATGGCGGACATCCAGGCCAAGTTCGCGCAGCTCTTCGACAAGCTGAAGGAACTCGCCGAGCAGCAACGCCAGCTCAGCGCCGAAGCTGAGAAAGCGCAAGCTCAGCTCGAGAAGATGGAGGCGGGAAACCAGAAGGAAGCGCTCGAGAGGAAGCTCGATGAACTCCAGGCGAATCAGAATGAGGTGAACTCAAAGCTGAACAAGCTCGCGGATAACATGGACAACTTCGTCCGGGAACAACCGCTCTACGACGTCGAGAGCGAGCTGCAGCAGATCCTCGACAAGCAAGCGGAGCAGATTCGCGAGAGCACGAAGGAGAACCAGGCAGCGAACCAGAAGATCGCAAAACAGGATACCGCCGCTTCGGGCGCGCAATCGCCGATGCGGAGCTTCAAGCAGGCCTCGGATCAGCAACTCGAGAAACTTGGCGCCGCGGAACAGCAGGCCCAAGAGCAAATTGACCAGCCACTGGGTGACCTGGCGCAACTGCACGAGATCATGAAGAGCATGAATCGCGTGGGCGAACTCAATGCGGCGCAAAAGGAGCTCGCGAAGCAGGCAAAGGCCTACGAGGAGAAGAAGGACCTTTCCCGTGAAGATCAGCTGGCAATGAAGCAACTCGCAGCCACGCAGCAGGCGATCGGAGAAGAACTCGATGCTGTGGAGAAGAAACTGCGCGAGGATGGCAAGGCAGCGGGCGAGAAGTTCCCGAAAGCCGGGGAAAGCGCCCAGTTAATCGCTGACGAACTCGGCCGGATCCGGCTCCAGCGGCTCGCCCCCCAAGCCACGAGCGCAATGCTCGCGGGCGAAGGCGCGCGCGGCGCGCAGCTTTCGCAGTCCCTGCACGAGGAACTCGACGCGCTCTTCTGCGAATCCTGCAAGAAAGCCGGCAACAGCATGAGCGGCGAGCTCGACCAGTTTCTAAAGCTTACCCGCGGCATGAAGCCCGGAAACAACTTCAAGCAGATGATGCAGACGAAGCTGTTTGGCCAGGGGAAGGGCAAAGGCAAGTTCGGCGCGCAGGGCGAGGGTGTTGGCGGAAGCGACGGTTACGCAATGTCCGTCGAGCCGGAGACACCGGTGCTCGGAAACGAATCCAAGGTGAATAAAGACAGCACCCGCTCCGGTTCCAAACCGGCGCAAACGCAAGCCAAGGAACCTGAGACGAAGCCTGAGGTCGCCTTGGACGCCGCCGACGTGGCCCGCGACGTGAAGTCCACCAACCGGGAATCCGGCGCGGTGGAAAGCGAAGCGGCCGCGCAGCAATACCGCGATCTCGTTGAAAGGTATTTCAAAGCCATTAGCAAATGAAGACGCCACTCCCTGCGGCGATCGCCGCGCTCGCATTGCTTTTTCTCCCGGCCGTTACTCCGGCTGCCACGAGTCCCGAGCGCAAACAACAGGAACTCGAGGCTGCAATCGCAAAGGCCGCCGACGCGCCAAACGCCGACCTCACGCGCATCCAATGCGGCAACCTGGTCTATGCCGGCGGCAAAAGCTCCGTCTGTTTTGCCGACAAGTTCCTGGGCGACGTGAAGAGCAAAACGAATCTCAACGTCGGCACGAACTTCGTCCCCGTGCGGCTCGATTCCGACACCGTCTTTGATTTCCCCTTCTGCGTTTGGTCCGGCGAAGGAAACTTCACCCTCACGACGAAGGACCGCGAGAACCTGAAGAAATACCTCCTGAACGGCGGCTTCATTCTTTCCAGTCCCGGATGCTCCGATGCGTCGTGGGACGGAGCGTTGCGCAAGGAGCTGAAGTTGATGTTTCCCGACAACAACTTGGTGAAGCTCCCGATGAATCACCCGGTCTTCAACGTGGTGCACCGCATCGAGCGGCTCACCAACAAGAGCGGCGGCTCCGCCTACGTGGAGGGCATGGAAGTAAATGGGCGGCTCGTGATGGTCTACTCGAAGGAAGGGCTCAATGACGTCTCGAACGCGAAAGGCTGCTGTTGCTGCGGCGGCGGCATGATCATGGAAGCGGTGACCGTGAACGTGAACGCGTTCACCTACGCGTTGCTCTATTGAAGCGCCTCCTC
The DNA here is from genome assembly GCA_966125105.1 of uncultured Prosthecobacter sp. Classification (GTDB taxonomy): domain Bacteria; phylum Verrucomicrobiota; class Verrucomicrobiia; order Chthoniobacterales; family Chthoniobacteraceae; genus SXWH01. The sequence continues at coordinate 1,943 of CBHXZU010000608.1, read as the reverse complement.
ATCTGGCTTTTCGCCGCTCTGCTTGTCGTGGCCGGTTTCGTGATCGCGTACTGGCCGAAGAAGAAGCGCGAGCCGTTGCAGCTTACCCTGCAATTCACCGGTGATGTCCGCGGGCGGCTCGTTCCTTGCGGTTGCTTCACGGGACAAATGGGCGGGCTCACGCGCGTGGCGACGCTGCTCGGCAACGAGCGTGTGCCGGGGCTTCTGCGCATGGACGTGGGAGACGCGCTGGAAGGCACCGCGGATTATCATCGGATCGAATATCGTTACTTGCTCCGCGCGTTCGCGGACATGGGTTACGCCGCGGCAAACATCGGCCATCGCGAAGCCGCGCTGAGCGCCGCGCAATTGCGAGAGTTTGCGGCGACCTCGCCGGTGCCCTTGATCAGCGCAAATCTCCTGGATGCAAAGACCGGCGCTCCCCTGCTCGAGACGCATCGCATCGCCGAACAAGCGGGTTGGCGGATCGCCATTATCGGAGTTCTCGACCCGGCCGGTCTCGGCGATTCACTCGGCGAAGGCCTGGCTACGGAGAAGATGGAAATTGCCCTCAACCGCGTGCTCCCCCAGTTGAAAGGAAAGGTGGATGCCACGGTCCTGCTCGCCTTCACCGACGAAGCCGGCCTGCATCGCCTGGCACGCGACTTCTACGAACTCGACGTGATCCTCGGCGGGAAGGTCACCCAGCCTGCCCAGCGCCTCGAGCGCGAGAACCGAAGCGCGATTCTCTACGTTACGAATCAGTCGCGCGCCGTCGGCATCCTGCAAGCGCGCCTCGCCTCGCCGAATCATCTCGAAAACGTCGAGGGTGACGTGAGGCTCGTGCACGACCGCATTCCGCAAGCGCCAGAGGTCGCGAAGTTGAACAAGCAATACCGCGATGAAATCCGCCGCGCCCGACTCGATTTGGACGACCCGGAGAAGCTCTCGGGGGATGTCGTTCCCGGGGTGAAAGCCGCCGCGTCCTTCGCGGGCACGGCGTCATGCGCGGCGTGTCATCCGCAAGCGACAGCCGTGTGGGAGAAATCAGGGCACGCGCACGCATTCAAAACCTTGGTGAACGCGAAAGCCGACGCGGACCCCAATTGCATTGGCTGTCACACGATCGGTTTTGGCACGCCATCCGGATACCGCCGCGAGTTTGGGCCGGAGAAACTGGTGAATGTCGGCTGCGAAAGTTGTCACGGCCCCGGCAGCGCCCACATCGCTGCCCGTCAATCCGGCAATTTTGAGGCCGGCAAAATGCGCGCGCTCGGCGCTGGAGATTGCCAGAAATGTCACCACGGGGAGTTCAGCCGGCCATTTGAATGGGAGAAGTTCTGGCCCGAAGTAAAACACGGTAAGGAAAGCGCTGCGGCCGCTCCGAAGTGAACCGCTTAGCCTTGGCTTCGCCGCGGGTTCCTCATCGCCCGCATTCGCCGGCGGGTCTGAATCCCGCTGAACCACAGCCAGGCGAACAGCATGAATCCCGCGGCGGCCACGACGCACACGCCGACCCGCGGACCGGGAGCAAAGAACAGAGGATAGCGCAGCAGGATCACCACGGCTGCGAGGCTGAACGTAGCGAGACTCGCGTCCACCCAGGGAGCGCCGCCCTGCATATACTCGCCTCGATATTCCCATGACGACGACCAGCCGCGCCCATACGCGCCTTCCACTGCGGGCCATGCGGCGAGTGGCAGCCACGGGTCCGATTCGCGGAGACGAAACTCACGGCGATCCAATTGAATGACGACCCCGTGTGGCTGGTATCCGAAGTAGTGGACCAGGCACGCTCCGTCCGCGAGGAACTCAGTCTGCGGAGCACCCTGGCAGGTGAACAATGCCGCGCCTGAGGCGACTTCCTTCAAATGCGTCGTGTATTCGACAGACCCGCGGTCCCAGAACTCGTCGACACTCACCTCAAATCGACCATCCCTCGATCGCTTCGGAGCCGGCGGCGG
>CBHXZU010000607.1:0-4328 GCA_966125105.1 uncultured Prosthecobacter sp. | reverse complement strand
CAACGTCTCGCCGCAATTCCGGCGCTCGTGCAGTTTTGCGGGTTGAATGGTGTTCATATCGCGGTAAGTGGATGATGTCATATATCGCCATATAGCGATATGTCAAATTGCTCCATCGGCATTCCCCCGGCCGATGCGCAAACAAAAGTGGTAGCGCCCCAAGGGATGGGCTTGTTTGGGGAAAGTGGATTTGTGGCTGCATGTCACTTGTTTTTCAATCGCTGATGAGCGATGATATGCAACGATGCCAAGATTGCAGCGCTCAGCACTCGAGAAGATCGCCGCCAACTTCCGCGCCTTGTCCGAGCCAACGCGCCTGGCCATTCTCCAGGAATTGAAGGCTGCGCCGAAAACGGTGAATGAACTCGTGCAGGCGCTCGAACTGTCGCAGGCGAACGTTTCGAAGCAATTGAGCGTGTTGAAAGAAGCCGGCTTTCTTGAACGCGAACAGCGGGGAACCAGCGCGTATTACTCGATAGGCGATCCGATGGTGATGGAACTGTGCGCGCTCGTTTGCGATCGGCTGAACAAGCGGGCACTCGCCGCCGTGGAGACGTTTGCGATTTAGCGGAACGGCGGATTTATTTTTGCAAGCGTTCGTCTGGCCGGAGCCAACATCGCGAAGCGCAAACCTTGTCGCGTATAGGAGCGGCCAAGTCTTCAATGCCCCTTCATCTCGGCGTCTTTGGAACCGAAGCGATGAATCGCAGCTTTGGCGGTCCTGTTTTCCTCTACAATGATTGGTCCGGACCGAAGGCGTTAGCGTGTCGCGATTTTGGTTAGCGGGGCTCGATCGCCAGGACCGCCAGACCGGCGCGCGCAAGTTTCACCGCGGCGCCTGGGGGATCGCGCTGATCGAGTCTTTGAGGAGTTGAATGATCTCCAGCCTGGTATCCTTCCTGGCCCCAAGGAGCTTTGCGATAAAGCCGGCGGCTCGCTTCTCCTGCCTTGCTGCGAATGCCGCGGCAATGAACCATGCGGATGGGACGTCGGTTACCGCGTCCGTGGCGTTGGCTCGCAAGACGGGAAGAGGGATGACTTTGAGAATCCGCCATGGGTAACTGCGTTCAAAGCTGGAATCGGTGCTTCGGTAGTTTGATATGCAGCAGGTCACCGGCAGCAGGGCCAGGGCTTCGTCCCACTCGCCCAGCACCGCGTGGCAGTGGATGGTGTGCTCCGTGTGCACGGGACGCGTCTTGGATGCCGCGATTACTTCCCGCGCCTTCTCCTCAACGCCCGGAACCTTGGTTCCTTGGAGGTGGATGTAGATCAGGTCCGCGAGGAGTTTGCGCGCGTCGTAGCCATGCCTCCCTGCAACATGGAGTCGATCGCAGCATTCGCGGAGCACGTCTTCCACGGTGGCGGCCGGCAATCCATTGCTGATCCCAAACTTCGCGAGATCGAGCAGGAACTCAGAAGGAAATGCCGAATGTTCTTCGCGGAGAAGCCCGGCGGCGAAGGCCCGAGCGGCTTCCCATGAACCCTGCTGCTTGATACGGAACGCTCCGTTACTGGGACTATTGTAATCCTCGAAATCTCCGTGCTCCGCAAAGGTGAGCGCGGCATTGGAGGTTTCGCGAACATCGCGATCGAGCGGCACTGCCAGTGCGTGCACGAGATTTTCCAATTTGCCGCCGGACAGGCCAAATGCGGATCGGACCAGGTAGGAGCGCAGGAGAATATCCGCGGGCGTGCCCGGCGGATGCTCGCCTGCGATTGGGCTTCCGATCGTCGCGAGCACGTCCAACACCACCGCATCCTGCCCACGCTCGGCTGCTTCCCGGACGAGGCGACTCTCCTCGCTCGCAAACTGTCGCGGTTTGGGCGCATGGCGGAGCACGCTCGCGGCATCGGCATACTTTTGCTGCGCGCAGAGCATATCGATGGTGGTGTGAAAATCGCCCGAGGCCTTGGCTCGCGCGATGGTCTTGTCGAGGTCGTCGGAAGTCGTCTGCTGCCAACTGAGTTGATCCTCGATGAACATGCCAAATCCAGTCTCGTGCCGCTCTTCCTCCGTGAGATTGGCGAGTCGTTGCGTCACCCCAAGGGTTTCGCATGCGCCCACGAATCCGTGAACGATATCGCGCATCTCCTGCTTATCGCCCAGTTGGAGCGCTTCGCCGGTTGCATCCATGATGTGGAGTGCCTCTCGGCGCATCCCTACGGCGACCAAGGCCGCGGCCGCTTGCTGGGTGGCGTCGATTCGACGGGCCCGCGCCTTGATGGATTGCACCTCGTCTTTGACCTGCGCGTGCAAGCGCTGCACATCGGAATCCGAACCCGCCTTTGCGTGAGCGCGCATAAGCGCGCAGAGAAGGAACACGCGTTCGGCAGGCTTTGCGTCTGACAAGGCCTGTTCGAGGAGCCGGATTGCCTCTGGCATCCTGGCTTCGCTTCCTTTCAACCACAACTCGGCCCGCGCGCGGATGGACTGAGGGGAGGTTTTCTTGCTCACTCGCGCGATTTGTTCCTCCAGCTTTTTGCGGATGCGCGGCGGATTGACGCGGTTCAGCACCGCCTCCACGGCGCTGGTGTGACCGGCTTTGATGGCGCATTCGAGAGCGTCCTTTGTCAGCTCGGCGGCGGAAGATTTGGAATGACAACTCGCAGTAGCATCCGCGACGTCCAGCACCGCTTCTATTTCTCCCGCTTCTCCGAGTGCGTAGGCCAAGGGTTCAAAGGCCGTGATCATGACGCAGTCATCGTCCTTGGCCTCCACGATCAAGTCGCGCGCCTTGAGCAAGTCTCCCATTTTGACGTAAGTGTCGATGGTATCGCTGAACTGCAGCCTCTTATTCTCATAGGAGGCAAGGAACTGGAGCGCCTCGTCGAAGCGCCGCTGCCGGGTCAATCCTCGGACGGCGTTTGACCGCAAGAAATCACAACGCAGGCTCGGTTCTCGGATGTAGTCAGGCAGGTTTTCTCGCGGTTCCACAATCCGTTGATGGATGAGTGGAAGGCACGCCACGGCGAGTTCGACACGACCGGCGAATGCCAGAGGTCCGGTTAGCGCCTTCTCAAAATCCTGATCCAGACCCGCATCTTCGAGCGCTTTGAACGCGGCCGCGACAGTTTCTGCCGGCGCGCTGCGGGCGAGGATCTGCAGGGCGGCGCCTGCCCCGTCGAATCGCGCGATTTCTGCCAACACCTCGGGGCGAAACGCTGCGCACTGGGCTAGTGCGGCGTGGTGGAGTTCGCCGCGTGCTTTGGCATGAGGCCGGGATTCAGCCGCCAAGGGCCAGACACGGTCGAAGGCCGCCGCGTCCTTGGTTTCGGCGAAGAAAGCTGCGATTGCTGTTAGCAGGATTCCACCATTGGGCTCGCCGAGCAGTTCGCATGCGGCAAGGCCGCGATCGAGGTCGCGTTCTGAGGTCGCTGTTTTCCAGATTTCCCTGATGGGCGCTGCGCGACGGGTGTGCGCGAGACGCAGGAGCCCTTCGACGCGCTCGAGGTCGGAGTCGGCGGGAAAACTCGCGAGTTTCGCGAGACACTCGCGCATGGCTCCGATCCAGAGGTCAGTTGAGGGGAATTGCAGGGAGAATGCCGGCATGGCTCCCTTTCTCAGAACTAGAGTCTGTGTCGAGGGGCATCGCGTGCAATGAAGCGGCGCGATAATTCCCCCTCGTCGCCCGTTTCAGCGTGGAGGGATGAATGTCCTCCATGCGCCATGTTTCATCGTCTCTCGGTTGCGCTCGCCCTGTCCAAGGTCCAGGACCTCACGCAGAACCGCCTGATAATGACGCCTGGTCCTCGAGGTCGGTTTTGGAGGTTGGTTCTGGAATATCCGTGGCAGCGGTTCGTTCGGCTCTGAAGGCGCGGATTTCGTTCCCAATTGACCGCAATTCGTGAGCGACTGATCGCGATTCGTGAGCGATTGGCTGGAATGGGGACGAAACTTTCATCGGTTGGTAAGGCTTAGTAGGGGAGTGGATTGCGATATGGTGTCCCCGGTGGGTAATGAGGGTTGGCTCGGATGGTGAGATTGGAGGCTCGCGGCTTTCAGCGCCGGAAGACGACCGAGGGCTGCAAAGGCAGGGCGGTGAATTTCTCGCTCAGGCAGAACATTTTTTGTAACCAGCCCTTCGACGATCCTCAGGAAGCGGTGTCATGCCAAATCCACCGAATCTCTGCCCGAACTGCAAAGCTCCGATTCCGCCCGATGCGCCGGCGGGTTTGTGCCCGGCATGCCTGCTATTAGGCGCGGCGGCTCCGACGCAGCCGATGCCGGGGGCGCTGGCCGCGGCGCCGAGCCTGGAGGCGGTCGCTGCGGCTTGTCCGGAGTTGGAGATCCTCGAACTCTTTGGACACGGCGGCATGGGAGTGATTTT
>CBHXZU010000606.1:0-4329 GCA_966125105.1 uncultured Prosthecobacter sp. | reverse complement strand
CCGCCGCCATACACGTCGCCCGCCGGCATCGTGCCCGGGTCTTCCTGCCGCCATTCCGCGGTCGGCGTGTCCTGCCCCGGACGCTTGTCCGCCGCCCACGCGCGCTTGCCGTCGCGCGAGGCAAAGCCGGCATTTCCACCCTCGATCAGCGGCGTCACGCGGCACGCTGGCGGATCGTCATTATCGCTCTGGTAAATGTCGCCGAGCGAATTGACCGTCTGCTCGAAGCTGTTGCGGTAATTGTGCGCGACGATCGCGACATTCGTGCCGTCGGGATTCATCCGCGCGGTGAAGCCACCGATCCACACGTGGCCGTCATCGCTCTTCTGCCCTGCGATCGTGGAGGGGTCGACCACCTGCTTGCCATTGGGGTGTACATACGGGCTGCCGATGCGGAAGGTCTTCCCGGATTTATCCGTGAAAAGCGCGCACGTGTTGCCCTGGTTCCAGTACCACTGGCCGTCCGGACCCGCCGTGACGGAATGAAGGCTGTGATCGTGATTCCGCCCGTTGAAGCCCGTGAGCAGCACCTCGCGCTTATCGACAGCCGGGTCGAACTTCCGATCCCCATTCGTGTCCGTGTAAACGAGAAGATCGGGCGGTTGCGACACCACCACCTTGTTGCCGATCACCGCGACACCGAGCGGCGCGACGAGACCGGTTTCCTGCACGAAAGTGTCGCTCTTGTCTGCCTTGCCATACTTGTCGGAATCCTCGATCACGACGATGCGGTCTCCCTCTTTCCGGCGCTTGGAATGCCCGCGATAATTCACACCCTCCGCGACCCAAAGCCGCCCGTCGGCGTCGAAGTCGATATTCGTCGGATTAAACAACTGCGGCGTGGTCGCCCAGACGGTGATCTCCAAGCCCTCCGGCACGGCGAATAGATTGGTCGGCACCTGCGTTTCCTCAGCGAAAGTGACGGAGGACGCGGTGAGCGCCGCGCTGGCGGCAAGGACGATGGACGGAGCCGCGGAGCGGCCGATGACGGACTTCATGAAGTGACGTTGAAAAGCGTTGCGAGCGACGCGCCTTAGAACCGGGCGTCCGAAAATCGAGACATTTGCGGAATTTTGATCACAAACCGGACACAAAAATGCCGCCTCGGGCGTTGCGGCGCGAAAAGTGAGACCGAAAACTCATCGTTTCCCCGGTACGGAGCTCGTTTCCTGTCTCACAATTGATGGCGAACGCAAAACGCGGTCAATTGTGCGACAGGGAACTGATCGAATTCCGAGTGCAGCATCAATTATGCGACAGGAAATCAATTCCGTACCCGGTGCGGCAACAGTTTTGAGAGGGGAAACGAATGCTGCACGCGGTACACGAGCAATTTTGAGACAGGAAATTGATGCCGTCCCCGGGACGGCAGTCGGTTCCTGACAGGAAATCGATGCAGTACTTGGGAAGAGGGTAGTTTCGTGTCGCAAAATTGATGCTGTTTTCGCGGAGACGGGACTTTTGAGTCGGGATTTTGGTGGCGTTTGCGCAGAGGCATCCCGCCAGAAACGTGACGTCCGCGGGTTCATTTTTGGGCCACAGATGGACTTGCAGGTCTGAAGCACGCGCTCCCGATCTGTGTTTCATCAATGTCCATCTGTGGCTTAAATCCCTCGTGGCGTTGCGCCCTGCATCGGTCCGCGCTCACCGGGCAGCATTCGAAGCGGATCGCCAGGACGGCCCCACTTCCGCGGAAGTCAGCGGGCGCAATTTGTGAAATTGAGAACTGCTTTGATCGCAGCCCGGATCGCTCAACCCTTTGCAATCCCAGCCCTGGGTGGATGCGGTGATCGGCTGCGCGCCGCCCCGACTGGGACTCTTCGCGCTCGGACGCCATAATCCCTCCTCCGACTTTTCCAAGCCCAGGTCCACCGCCTTGAGCTGCATGGAGGAAGAACCCCCGAGGCTGCCGACATTCCCGACCCATTGGTAACCGCCGGCGTCTTTCCCTTTCACGAGCTCCTCTCCTTCCATCACGGCGAAGATGTTATTCGCGACGAAGATCTTTTCCGGCGGAAGGGTCCTGCCCGAAGTTCCCAGGCCCGCCGCGAGATCGATGCATGCTCCTTTGGAGTTCACCACCGTGTTGAATGCGATAATGCAGTTCTTCGCCTGGAAGTAGCCGACGAGAGGCGAGTTTGGGATTCCCGAGGTCACCCAAAATGCGCCATGGCTGACGCCATCGATGTAGTTGTTCACCACGACATGGCCTTCGCCGATGATGCGGATCCCGCCGGAGCCCTTCTTGTTATTCCCGAGAAAGATATTCCCCTCCACGAGACAGCGATTTCCATGGCGCAGGGTGAACATCCCGGCGCAGTCCAGGAACGTGTTGCCGCGATAAACATTGTCGCACGACTTGTTCGAAATGATCTCGAGCTCGCCATCGCAGCGCTCGAAGAGATTCGACTCCACGGTCGTCCGCGATTCGTTCATCGACTGGTGGCTGTAGCCCACGCGAATCGTCTCGCCGCCGTTGCGCCCGAGCGGAGGACGCGGGCCGAAATGATTGTGGTCGATCTGGTGCCAATTCGGCTCGGCTAGGCTCTCCACTTGCATCGTCGGTGATTCATTCGTCTTCCCGGCGAAGTAGCAGTGATCCACGCGGTTCCTTGTTCCAAACAAACGCGCGTAAAACTTGTAGTTGCTGTCGACGACGGAGCATTCCGTCACCCGGCAATGTTTCCCTCGAATCGCGATGCCTTCCTTCGCCGCTTCGCCGTGGTCCAAGGCGAGGCCACTGACCACCAGGTACTCGCCATCGATGTCCACCGAGCCCTGGCCGGTGATCACGACTTTGCCAGGCGTCGTCGCGCGGAACTCGATCGGGCGCGATTCCGCTCCCTTGCCACGAATGTTCACCTCCTGATCCTTCCATGGGCCATCGGCAAGGATCACGAGATCTCCGGGCTGCAGCTGAGGAGTCACTTTCGTAAGCTCCGCGGCATTGGAAACGCGGAACTCACTCGCGGAAACTGTGGTGACGGTGGCGACGACTAGCGCGGCTGCCAGAAGAGAAGGTCGAAGCATGGAAAATCAAGCAGAGCGGCGCCGGAAACGAGCGAGGGCCAGTGCGCCCAGTCCACCGAGCAGAGACATGATTGCATCCGGCTCGGGCACGGCCTGCAGCACGATGTCATTCCCCGAGGAGCCGCCCGCGTAAGTGATCGAGAACTGCTGGATGTTCGCGCCGCTCGTCGCCTCGAAGAGAGTGCCCTCATTGAGGGTCACCCCGTTGTAGATGAATCGAGCGAAGGGATCGGCAAATGCGATCGCATCACCGCCGTCATTGCTGACGATGGTGAAACGATCGACGCCATCCACGGGGTCGTAGGCGCTGAAGTTGAGCGTCAGTTCGATCGGGGTGTTGAATGCCACACTCCCGGTCACGCTCACCTGGTCGTAGAAGCCCGGACCGGTGCCTGCGACCGGACCTGTCAACTCCGCGAACAAGGCGCCGCCATTCAACTGAAGATCACCTGTCTGCAAAATGCCGACGGTATTTCCCGGCGATAACGCGGCGTCGGCGAGCGTCACTGGACCCACTGGACCAAGTCCTTCGAGAATGCCCGCCGTCGCGGTCACCCCACCGGTCAGGCTGCCATTCACAGTCAGCGTGCCTGCGCCGAGGGTCGTGACCCCAGTAAAAGTGTTCGCGCCATTCAGGATGAGGCGACCGTTTCCAGCTTTGGTCAGGCCGAACCCGCCCGTGATCGCGCCGCCGACGGTCAACTCTCCGGCGTTCACGGAAAGAGTTCGGTTCGCGGAGAGCGTCACTCCACCGGTGCCCAAGTTGATCGGATCCGGTCCGCCGAAGGCAAAATCGCCATTCCAGTTCTGCGCGTTGTTTGCGCTCAGCGTGATTGGCGCGCCGCTCGTGTTGGTGATTGTGCCACCGGCGATCGTGAACGGTCCCGTGCCGAGCGCAGACGCATTGTGCACGCCAAGTGTTCCCGCGTTGAGGGTCAGGCCGCCCGAAAACGTGTTACTCGCCGTTAACACGAGCGTGCCCACGCCGTTCTTCGTGATGCTGTGCGGCGTCGTTTCTCCGATCACACCGGTGAGGGTGAGCGTATTCGCCACGTTGTTGTTTAGCGTGACCACCGCGATGTCGCCATTGAGCGTCATCGGGCTTCCGATGACGGAGTTCGCGTTGTTGTTGTTCCCCATCTGGATGCCCGCCCCGTTGAACACGATCGGGCGCAGCACCGCAGAAACGGGGTCGGTATTCCCGAAGAAACGCAGCGTCGTTCCCGCATTCAGCGTAATCTTCTTTCCGGTTCCGAAGTCCGGGATCTTCGTCACCGTCTCGATGGAGAACAGGCCTTG
>CBHXZU010000605.1:0-4329 GCA_966125105.1 uncultured Prosthecobacter sp. | reverse complement strand
CACCAGCAGCGCATTCGTTCGCAAACTCTCGAGCGTCTCCTGGGTGACCTGCGCGGTGACACCCGGATGGCCGTCGCGATCTCCACCAACCCACGTTCCAAATGCGAGCTTGGGCAGGCGCCCTGCTTCGAGCAGATTCGGATCAAACCCAGCCTCCTTCCAGGCGAGGCGAACGCGTTGGTCGAGCACCGGCAGCACCTTGGGAAACACCTCCCGCAAGTAGTGCATCACATTGCGGCGCTCGTCCGCGATGGCGGGCTTTTCCAGGAGGATTTCCCCGGTTCGCCAGAGTCGCTCGAGCACCGCCTTCATCTCAGAGCGCAGGCGATCCCGCGTCGTGGGTGTCATCACCGCGTGCCGCACTTCCTCCAGCAACGAATAGAGCCGTCGATGATGATCGAGGACGGACAACCGCTTCGCCTCGGTGGGATGCGCGGTGAGCACCGGCTCGACGCGAACGTGACGCATCTTCGCCGCAATCGTCTCCGGCGAAACTCCCGCCGTCTTCAGTCGGGCCAGCTGATTTCCCCACAAACCTTTCTGCGCGGGCAATCCTTCCTCGAGCTCTCGCAGATCACGCATCGCGGCCGCCGCGTTTTCCTCGACCATATTCAGCAACTGAAACGCAACCGAATAGGCGAGCCCGAGCCGTTGCGGCAATTCCGCCGGGTCTTCGACCGCCGGGGCCGCGGGATGACCGGAATCGTCCGGCATCCACGGAAGATGCGCGGCTAGCTCAGGATGGCCGAGTTCACGCAGCATGTCCGCAAACGCCACGAGCAGGAGGCGAAGCTCCTGGTGGATTTGCTCAAACCCAATGCTGATGTAATCCGGTTTTGGCCGGGCTGACTGACTCTCCATTCCCTACTGTTGCTGCTGCATTTCCTGTTGCACGAGAATCTCGTCCTCGATGTTCATGAACGGCTGGAAAATGTAGGCGTCGAAAAGCGCCTGGCCCACCTCGTTGAACTTCTGCTGAAGAATATCGAGGTAGCGGTGCAAGCCGTTGGCGAGCACTTCGTCGAGGCTGCCGTACTCCAATTCGGCCAGCAGCCGTCCGCTCAGTCGCTCGGCGGCATTACTGAATCGGCGCACCGGCACCTTGGAAACCTGCCGCAGCGCATCGTCGAACTTCTCGATGCAAAAGCGGGCACTCCGCGGAAACTCCTCGCTGAAAAGCAGCAGTTCCACCGCCCATTCCGGGCGCATTTCCGCGCCGTAGGCCGCCTTGTAGGCATCCCACGCCGAGCATGAACGCAGCACCGCGCTCCATTCGAGAACGTCCCGCTGGCTGATGTTCGTCGGAGCGCCGCGTTCGGGGAAAGTCGCATGCCGCACGTCCAGGATGCGCGTCACCTTGTCCGCCCGCTCGAGGAATTTGCCCGCCTGCATAAATTGCCAGCCTTCATTGTGCACAAAGGTCGCGTAAATGAGCCCGAGCAGAAGCAGGCTGCTGTTCTTGATCTGCGCGAAGAAATCCGTGGGGCTGTGAATCCACAAGTGCCGCGCCTCCGGCCCGCGCGCCCAGAGATAAAGTCGATTCAGTTCCTCCCACAGTTCGACCGTGATCTGATCGCGGACCATGCGCGCGTTCTCGCGAGCCTGCGCGATGGCGCTGGCAATCGAGTTCGGATTCGTGATGTCGAAAACCAGGAACTCCGTGACGGAATGCCCGGTGGACTGAGGATATTTTTTGAGAAAAGCCTCATCGTCGCCGGTCGATTGCACGATCGGCATCCAGTGCTCGGCGAGCGTGTCGTCGTCGAGGTTTCGGAAATCGAGTAGTAGTTGAAGATTCGTGTCAACGAGTCGGGCGGTATTCTCCGCGCGCTCGATGTAACGACTCATCCAGTAGAGGCTGTTGGCAACGCGACTGAGCATGGCAATGGATTGGCGAGTAGGTGGAAGCCATGCAGGTGGGAAAAGGAATTGGCGAGCGTGGCGAGCGAGAGCGTCCTCATGCTACTTGTCTCCGTAGAGCACCCAGGTGTCCTTGCTGCCCCCGCCCTGCGATGAATTGACCACGAGCGACCCCTTGCGCAACGCGACGCGCGTGAGGCCGCCGGGAACGATGCTGATCTTCTCTCCGTAAAGCACGAATGGCCGCAAATCGATATGCCGGCCTTCGAACGTTCCGTCGTCCTGCCGCGTGGGATGCGTGCTCAGCGAAATCATTGGCTGCGCGATGTAGTTGCGCGGATCGGCGACGATCGCTTCGCGGAACTTCTCGATCTCCTCCTTCGAAGCCTTTGGACCCATCAGCATGCCGTAGCCGCCAGATTCGTTCGCCGCCTTGACGACCAATTTCTCGAGGTTCTCCAGGATGTATTTCCGATCGTCGTCCTCACTCGCGAGATACGTCGGCACATTCGGCAGGATCGGATCCTGATCGAGGTAGTACTTAATCATCTTCGGGACGAAGTAGTACATCACCTTATCGTCCGCGATGCCTGTGCCGAGCGAGTTGGCGAGCGAGACATTCCCCGAGCGATACGCATGAATCAGCCCCGGCACGCCGAGCATCGAGTCGCGGCGGAAAACCGTCGGATCGAGGAAATCGTCGTCGAGCCGGCGATAGATCACATGCACCGGCTGCAGCCCCTTCGTCGTGCGCATGAAAACGCGCGCATCGCGCACCACGAGATCGCGGCCTTCCACGATCTCGATCCCCATCTGCCGGGCCAAATAGGTGTGCTCGAAGTACGCCGAATTGTATGCCCCCGGAGTCAGCAGCACCACCGTCGGCTCCGCCACACCTGCCGGCGCGAGGAACTGCAGCATCTTCAGCAACTCCTGGGGGTAATGCTCCACCGGCCGCACCCCGATGCTTTCAAACATCTGCGGGAAGGTCCGCTTCATCGCCCGCCGATTCTCCAGCACGTAGCTCACGCCAGACGGGCAGCGGCCATTATCCTCCAGCACCATGTAGGTGCCATCCGCGCCGCGGATCAGGTCCGTGCCGCAGATGTGAATGTAGATATCCTTCGGGACATTGAACCCTGCGAATTCCCGCCGAAAATGTTTCCCCGAGAGCACGTAGTAAGGAGGAACGACGCCGTCCTTCAGGATCCGCTGCTCGTGGTAAATGTCGTGGAGGAAGAGATTGAGCGCCGTGATGCGCTGGATCAACCCGGCCTCGATATGATCCCACTCCTTCGCCGGAATGATGCGCGGAACGAGATCGAACGGGAAAATCCGCTCCGTGCCTTGCGCGTCCCCATACACGTTAAACGTGATGCCCTGCCGCAAAAACGCCAGGTCGACCGCGAGCCGCTTCTGCTCGAAATCCGGGACGGGAACCGCGTCGAAGAGTTGTTGGAACTTCGCGTAGTGCGGCCTCACCGCGCCCTCCGCGCTTACCATCTCGTCGAAAAAACCCTGCCCGTAAGAATACCCGTTCAGCACGGACGACCGGCTTAGCGATGCCCTTGGCTAATTGCAAGCATAGGGCGCAGATTTGGGGAAATCGGACGGTTTTAGGTCAGCGGCACTGCTTCGAGAGACACGGAACCGTCACTGATGCATCCGGTCTGGCGGGCAAGGATATTTGCTCGGTGATGAGGCGTCGAGTATGGTTTCCCGCAGCCGACTCTCGCCCTCGACAAAAAGCGCGGCCTGAAAAATGGCGGTAAGAGATGGCGGCAAGAGATGGCGGTAAGGGCGTTCACATCCGACGAGACCGACCACCCTGCTAAGCTGCCAGCAGGATCTTCGGTGGTGCCGGCACTTCGATGCGACTGATGCGGCTGATGCGGCTGATATACGGCTGATGCGGGTGATATACGGCTGATGCGGCATTGCGCGGCGGGCCGAAGGCCCAATCCCATACCAGCCTAGGGCAAAGCGAAGAATGAGCGACGCCCTAGGTAACGCGCCACTGGCGCGAGAGCCCTGAAAGTGGCGACACAACAGCGCGGCAAATGGAAACGCTTTCCGCAACTGCTTAACTGCGCCTTGAAGCCTCAATTCTCTCGCAGCGCGGCCCCATTCAGGCGCGGCGCCGGTGCATTCCGGGAACCGTCCGCTGAGTTCAGGGACAGCGCCAGCCGATTCCGGGACGCGGCCGGTCCGATCAGAAAGGACTCCATCGCATTCAGGCACGCAGTCGCCGCGATCCGGGCCGGAGCCATTTCCATCAGGCCCGACGCCGATCGAAAAAGCCTCGCGGCCGACGCGATCAGGGACGCGGCCAATGCATCCAGGCGGCGCTTCGATTTGAGCACAAACAGCTCTGATCTGAAAAATTCTTCACAGCGCTGAATTCACTCATTCCAAAGCCCTTGCGCCCTATCCCCCGCCTCAAGTTTTCACCCCCCTCGGAACATACAC
>CBHXZU010000604.1:0-4330 GCA_966125105.1 uncultured Prosthecobacter sp. | reverse complement strand
GCTGCGATCGTCGCCCCAACGAATGCGTTTCGGGATCAGTTCATCGAGGAACACAGACTTTGTTGCACGGTAGAGACTATTCCAAACGCCCGGTCGGCCGAGATCTTTAGCCCAGGCGAGAAGAAGCCACGCATTCTCTCCGCGGGCAGGCTTTGGGACGAAGGGAAGAACCTCGCCTTGTTGGACCGCATAGCTCCGCGGGTCCGGTTGGAAATCGCGATCGCTGGGGAGACAGAGCTGGAGAACGTCACGCGCTTTCAAAGCCGGGGCCTTCGCTGCTTGGGACGACTCGACCAGCTTGCCGTATCTCGCGAACTGGCGACTGCAGCGATCTACGCCGCTCCAGCTCTCTATGAGCCGTTCGGGCTCGCGATCCTGGAAGCGGGCCTCAGCGGCTGCGCGCTGGTTCTCTCGGACATCCCAACTCTGCGGGAGAACTGGGCGGGATGCGCGCGTTTCGTTCCGGCCAACGACGAGGAAGCGTGGATCACCACCCTCAACGAACTTTCCGAAAACGAAACCGAGCTCGAGCGCCTGCAATCCCTCGCGAGAGCACGGGCACTCACGTTCACGACCGCGCGCCAGGGCCTCGCCTATCGTCAACTCTACCGCGCCGTCTCGACCGGCTTCGCTGCCCATTCCCCTCGCCCAGCTTTTGCATGAACATCGCCTTCTTTGGATCCAGCCTTCTGTCGGCCTACTGGAATGGAGCCGCGACTTACTATCGCGGCATCATTCGCGCGCTTCATGAGCGCGGACATCACGTCACGTTCTACGAACCCGACGCGTACGATCGGCAGGCTCACCGGGACATCGATCCGCCACCGTGGGCCAAATCCGTAGTCTACGCGAATGACGCGGACGCCTGCCTGCAGCAGATTGAGGCAGCCCAACGCGCTGATCTGATCGTCAAAGCGAGCGGCGTCGGAGTTTTCGACGAGTTGCTGGAGCGGGAGGTCCTCCGCTTGCAATCGCCGCAGCGGCTAGTCGCCTTTTGGGATGTGGATGCGCCCGCAACGCTGGAACGCGTTCAGAAGGATCCGTTCGATCCATTCGCTTCTCTGATTTCGCGCTACGACGCGATCTTCACCTACGGCGGCGGCCAACCGGTTGTGAACGAATACGTGAGCCTCGGAGCCGCGAAGTGCGTCCCGATCTATAACGCGCTGGATCCGGCAACTCACCATCCCGTTCCCATGGAAGAAAGATTCGCTGTCGATCTCGCATTCCTCGGGAATCGCCTTCCGGATCGCGAGGCGCGAGTGGAAGAGTTCTTCCTCAAAGCTGCGGCTCTTCAGCCGAATCGATCCTTCCTCCTCGGAGGAAGCGGATGGCAAGACAAGCCGATGCCCTCAAACGTCCGCTACGCGGGACACGTGCCCACAGCGGATCACAATGCGTGGAACTGCAGCGCTCGCGCCGTGCTCAACATCAGCCGCGACAGCATGGCGCGGTATGGATTCTCGCCTGCCACGCGGGTCTTCGAAGCAGCCGGCGCAGGCGCCTGCCTCATCACAGATGCATGGGAAGGCGTGGAAGAGTTCTTCGAACCCAACGGGGAGATCCTCGTCGCGCGCAGCGGAGCAGAAGTTGCGAGCATGATCGCGGAACTCTCGGAATCGAACGCGCGAGAGATCGGACAAAACGCCCTGCGTCGCGTGCTGAAAGATCACACCTACGCCCAACGGGCGGAACTACTGGAGCAAGCCCTCGACGCGACCATTTACGCATGAACATCGTCATCCTTGGCCTTTCCTTCACGTCCTCGTGGGGTAACGGCCATGCCACCACCTACCGGGCCCTCATCAAAGCACTGCACGCCCGTGGCCATCGCGTCCTGTTCCTGGAAAGGGACAAGCCGTGGTACGCGGAACATCGAGACCTCCCGGACGCGCCATATTGTGAAGTGGCTCTCTACGACGGCCTGGACGAGTTGCGAACCCGTCATGCGCTCGCCGTGGCGGAGGCGGACCTGGTGATTGTCGGCTCGTACGTGCCGGAAGGCGTCGCGGTTGCTGAATGGGCGACGGAGATCGCAGGAGGTTTCACCGCGTTTTACGACATCGACACGCCGGTCACCATGGAGGCGCTCGCGGAAGGCACGTGCGAGTACCTGGTCCCCGAAATCATTCCGCGGTTCGACGCTTACCTTTCCTTCACCGGCGGTCCCATCCTGGAACAGATCCAACAGAAATACGACGCGAAGCGCGCAGTCCCCTTTCATTGCTCCGTTGATCCCGAGATGTACTTCCCAATGGCCTCCAGGCCCAAGTGGGACCTGGCATACCTTGGGACATACAGTCTCGATCGTCAGGCCACCCTCGACCGATTGCTCGTGCAGCCCGCGCTGGCGCTGAAATCGCATTCCTTTGCGGTGGTGGGGTCCCTCTATCCGGACGGCCTTTCGTGGCCGGCCAATGTCGAGCGGATCGCGCATCTACCGCCGAAGAAACACTGCGCGTTCTACAATCGGCAACGCTTCACGCTCAACGTCACGCGCGAAGCCATGATCCAGTCAGGCTACTCGCCCAGCGTTCGACTTTTCGAGGCTGCTGCCTGCGGCACACCAATCATCAGCGACGCTTGGAAGGGTCTGGAAACGTTCTTCGAGCCAGGACGGGAGATCCTCATCGCCAACACCTCAGCGGAAGTAACGCGCATTCTCAACACCATGGACGACCATCAACGCACCCAAATCGGCGCCCGTGCCCGGGCGCGCATCCTGCGCGAACACACCGCGGATCATCGGGCACTCGAAATCGAAGCACTGGTCGGCCGCCGGCGCCGGGCAATTTCCCGGCCGCGGACCTTTGCAAAGCAGGGGGTGCAGCCATGAGCAAAAAAATCCGCGTGGGAATCATCGGCGTGGGCAACTGCGCGTCGTCACTCGTGCAAGGCGTGCAGTTCTATCGCAATGTCTCGCCGAAGGACTTCATCCCGGGATTGATGCACGCAGATCTCGGCGGATATCGGCCCGGGGACATCGAGTTCACGGCAGCCTTTGACATCAATGCAAAGAAGGTCGGGCATGACCTTGGCGAAGCGATCTTCGCGGAGCCGAACAACACCGCGCGCTTTGCCGAAGTGCCGCCACTCGGCGTGAAGGTGCACCGCGGAATGACGCATGACGGCTTGGGGAAATACTTGAAGCAAGTCATCTCCCCATCGCGCGGATCGACGGACGACATCGTCGGCATCCTCAAGCGGACGAAGACGGACGTGGTAGTTTCCTATCTCCCGGTCGGATCCGAAATGGCGACCAAGTGGTACGTCGAACAGGTGCTCGAAGCAGGTTGCGCGTTCGTGAATTGCATCCCGGTGTTCATTGCGTCGGCTCCCTACTGGGCACGGCGGTTCGAACAACGCGGTCTCCCGATTATTGGCGATGACATCAAATCGCAAGTGGGGGCCACGATCGTGCACCGGATTCTCACGGACCTTTTCCGCAAACGCGGCGTGCGCCTCGATCGCACTTACCAGCTCAACTTTGGCGGCAACACCGACTTCATGAACATGCTCGAGCGCGAGCGGCTCGAGTCGAAGAAGATCTCGAAGACGCAAGCCGTCACCAGCCAACTCGGGCACCCCATGCCGGCCGAGAATGTGCATGTCGGTCCAAGCGACTACGTCCCCTGGCTCACCGACCGGAAATGGTGCTACATCCGGATGGAAGGGACGACGTTTGGAAACGTTCCGCTGAACTGCGAAGTGAAGCTGGAGGTCTGGGACTCTCCAAACTCCGCGGGCGTCGTGATTGATGCCGTGCGGTGTGCGAAACTCGCGCTCGATCGCGGCATTGGCGGCGCGCTGACGGGTCCGTCCAGCTACTTCATGAAGTCGCCGCCGATCCAATACACGGACGACGAAGCGAGAACCCTGGTGGAAACTTTCATCCAGGAAACGGCAGCCAAGTCGCCACGCAAACGGGCACGGAAGAACACTGCATGAAACTCGTCGTCTTCGGCCTCTCCATTTCATCCTCGTGGGGCAATGGCCACGCGACGATCTGGCGCGGGCTTTGCCGCGGTCTGGCAGAACGCGGCCACACCGTAACTTTTTTCGAGCGGGACGTGCCCTACTATGCGGCGCATCGCGATCTTCCCGAACTGGAACACGGACGCCTCGTATTGTTCCGCGAATGGGAGGAAATCGAAGGACTCGCGCGAGAGGAAATCCGATCGGCGGACGCGGCGATGGTCACATCATATTGTCCAGTGGCGCGGCAAGCCTCGCCCCTGGTGTGGGAACACGCGCGGTGCAGCGTCTTTTATGACCTCGATACGCCCGTCACGCTGGCGCGACTGCGAGCGGGAGAAGACGTCCCCTATGT
>CBHXZU010000603.1:0-4352 GCA_966125105.1 uncultured Prosthecobacter sp. | reverse complement strand
CAGCTCCACGCCATGGTGCGCCAGACGCTGCTGGACTTCGGCGATGTGCGCGCGATCGCGAGTTTCCACGGTGCAAAGGACGTGAACGCGGGAAAGGTCCGGACCGGCGAAGGTACGGTTGTGGACGATCTCGGTGACGTTCGCTCCAGCCTCGGCAAGGACCGAGGAGAGATGCGCGAGCCCGCCCGGACGGTCGCTGATCAGCGCGTCAAAGCGATAGATGCGTCCGTCGGCGGCCAATCCGCGCTCGATGACCCGGCTGTGAGCGAGCGGATCGATGTTGCCGCCGGTGAGCAGGAGAACGACACGGCGTCCGCGCAACTCGGGCAGGCGACCATCGAGCAGAGCAGCCAACCCAGCAGCGCCAGCACCTTCGATGATGCATTTGTCGAGTTCAGCCAATCGGAGCATGGCGACGGCCAGCGATTCTTCGCTGACCTGGACGAGGCGCGGCGCAAGAGGGCGCGCGATGGCGAGCGTGTGGCGGCCTGCTTCCGCCACGGCGAGGCCATCCGCGAGGGTGAATCGCGTCGGCACACGAACCGGCGCTTCGGCCGCCACACCGGCAGCAAAGGACGCGGCGCCGGCCGGCTCCACGCCGATGATCTCGAGGTCCGGCTTCAGCGACCGCAGAACCGTAGCCATCCCGGCCAGCAATCCGCCACCGCCGACGGGGATCAGGACGGCATCCGCATCGGGCACCTGCTCCAGGATCTCGAAGGCGAGCGTGCCTTGACCGGCGATGACGTGGGGATCGTCGAACGGATGCACGTACGTGAGCCCGCCCTCCCCTGCCAGCCGTGCCGCCTCGCTGCGCGCTTCATCGAAAGTGTCACCGTGCAAGACGACCGTGGCGCCGAATTGCCGGCAGCGCGCCACCTTCACCAGCGGGGCAAAGCGCGGCATTACCACCGTCACTGGCACGCCGAGAGCCCGTCCGTGCCAGGAGAGGCCCAGGGCATGATTGCCCGCGGAAGCAGCGATCACTCCGCGCTGTGCCGCCTCCGGGGCGAGTTGGGCGAGCGCATTGCGAGCCCCGCGTTCCTTGAAACTTCCGGTGCGCTGCAGATGCTCCTGTTTGCAGAACACCCGCGCGCCGGTGAGTTCGCTCAATGCCGGCGATTCGAGACAGGACGAGCGAACAACTGCGCCGCTTAATCGCAAGCGGGCAGCGACGACCTCGGAGAGTGAGACGGTGGTAGTGGAATGGATTTTCATCAGGACATTTGGGCAAAGAAAAAGCCCTGAGCGGTGAACTCAGGGCTTTGGAAATCGATCTGGCGCAAAGATGCGCGCGTCTATCCCGACCCTGAGAGGGTGCCAATAATGATCGCGATGATCATAATCGAATTGGCAGAGATGAGACGCATGTGAAGGGGTGGTTGATCGGCTAGGATCGGGAATCTGTCAAATGCGGGGATTAGTGATGAGCGATGGCCTTCGGATCGACGTCGGGATGTTTAAATCTCCGGAGGCCGATCCTGGGACCGCCTGCCTCCAGCCTGGCCCAAGGGTCGGCACACAAAATAGTCGCGCAAAATCCGGGAGAGCTTCCGGCGCCCGCATCCCATTAAGTGGATCAACTGTGCCAGGCTGGAGCTTGGCGGTCCCGAGACTGTTCGCCATGTCTTATCGGCTTGGCGCATCGCAATTTGTCGAATCGAGAGACGGTTTTCAGGTTGGAGAAAATGTCGCGCCAGTTGTTGCTAATCACCCACGCCGGCTGCGGACACTCCCGAGGAAACCGAGTCCTCCCAAGAGCAGTGCCATACCGGCAGGTTCCGGCACCACGACGAGCGACAGGTCGTTTCCGTCTCCGCCGTTGTAACGGAGTTGGTAACTGGTCCCGCTGAGATCGAAAGCCGCGCCATTGGCGATCGGCACTCCTGCGACGGTGAAGAGCGATGTCGTGTCGATTGCCGCGGAGCCGACATTGTCGATGAGCAGGAAAGAATCGCCCGTCTGCGGCGTGAAGTTGATCGCGAGCGAGAGTTCGGTGGCAGCGCTGATCTTCACCGTGCTGCCACCGTCGGCGCCCGCGATCAGTTGATCGTATTCCGCGCCCGGCAGGATGCCGTTGATTTCGAAGAACGCGATGCCGCCGGCAAAATCCACGTTCTTTGTTGCTGCCAGGAAGCCGGTGCCCGGCCCGGGAGCGATCATGCCGCCATTCAGTTTCAGCGCGCCGACGGTTCCGTTGCCGGATAAAACACCTCCCGATTTCACCTCCGTGAGGGAGCTGGAAGCGATGCTGCCGGACGCAGCAACGGCGAGTGTCCCTCCCTCGATCGTCGTCGGGCCCAGGTAAGAATTCACCGCAGCGAGTGTGAGCGTCCCGGCACCCGCGACGCGGATTCCCCCATCCGCCACGGCACCGAGCGCGGGATCATGCAGCAGCGGCTGAAAGACGGTAATGATGAAACCATTTGAGTCGATCGTGCCCCCGCCAGCTTTCACCTTGGAGGCGCTCAGGACAGCGGGGAAAAAGCTCCCGTTATCGCCGATCGCGCGCAGCGTGCCGCCGTCGAAGTTGAACTCGGTCACCGCGCCCGCCGGCGTCTGCACGCCGAGCCCGATGCCGCGGGTCATAATCTCGCCGCCAACGAGGAGATTCACCTGCGCCAGGGCGCTGTCGCTCCCGAGCTGCACATTGCCGCCGGTCGTGGGAGCGGAGAACGAAAGGCTGCCCGCGATGTTGGCGATATTGGTGCCGTCCGTGATCGTGGCGGATTCATGGCCAATCCGAAGGTTCGCGGTTCCCAACCCGATCGCGATTGAGCTCCCCGCCTGCATCGAAAGCGTGGCGCTGCCGCCCGCGGTGTTTGCCATCACTCGAAGCGCGTCGCCGCTCGCGAGGGAGGCTCCATTTTCGAAGACGAGCGTGCCGGCACGGATCTCCATTACCCCGCTGGATACGCTCGCTCCCGCGCCAATCCTCAGCGTTCCGATTCCGAGCTTTTGGTTTAGCCCGCCCGGCGCCGTCGATGTGAAGCCGGCCGAGAATGTCACATTACTCTGCACCGTGAGATTTCGCGCGACATTCCCCAAGTTCACCTGGCTGGCAAATGTGAGCGCGCCGGCATCCACCAAGTCGCCGAGAGTGGAATTGCCCGTGAGGGTCAATGGATTGGCGATCTGGCGAGGGGCGTTCCCGATCGAGGAGAGCGTTCCGCTCAAAGATACTCCGCCGCTTCCGAGGGCGCCGTCATGGCCAATTTGCACCTTCCCATTATTGACGCTGATGCCCCCGGAAAAGGTATTCGCCTTCGTCAGCGCAACGATGCCGGCGCCAGTTTTCGTGAGCACGGCGGCGGAACTGCCATCGGTAATTACGCCGTCGATGATGAGGGTCGTCACGTTGGCATCCGCGGAGTTCAGCGTCAGGCTGCCGCTCGCCACGATCCCCCGATTGAGCGTGAGCGAATGCGCAACTCCCACGTCGGAGTTCATGCTGATGGTCGCGGTTGTTCCAACGCCATTGGTGACGAACTCCTTGCTGCGCGTGCCGTCCGTATTGAAGAACTGCAGCGTAGCCCCTGGCTGGATGGTGACCTTGTAGAAGTTGCCTCCGCCATCGACGATTCGGCCGAGGGTCGTATCCGAAGCGAGCATCATCGCGATGTCGGCATTCCCCGAATCATGGAAGATCAAGGTCCCCGCGTTGACATCGATATTTCCGAGATCCGTTTCACCAACCCCGGCGATGCCGAGTTGGGCCGCGCCCACCTTCGTGAGATTAAAGCCGTTACCTTTGAAATAGGCGTTTGTGCCCGCAACGAATCCGGCCTCGGCCGTCCCCGCGATCCGCACATCGAATCTCTGTGGCCCGCCCATGGTGACGTCACCCGCGAGCACCACCTTCTTTGCGGCGTTTTGCGCCTGCGTGGTTCCGTAATTTACGAGCGCCCCGTCGGGAACGAGGTCGCCATCAAGATCCGCGCCGACGCCGCTCACGGTGATCACTTCGTCCTGCGGCAAAGCCAGCGTGTTCACGGTGGCCGCAAAATCGAGCGTGGCTCCGGAATTGACGGTCGTTCCGCCGGCAGCTGTACCCAGTGACGTATTGTTCCCCAACTTCAACACGCCGGCATTGACTACGACGGGGCCGGCGAATCCATTGTTGCCCGGCAGCCTGAGGATTCCTCCTCCCGTCTTGATCAACCCTCCTAGTCCCGTGATCGACGCACCGAAAGTCAGGTCGACGCCACTCGGAACACTCACCGTTCCCCCGCCCGCGGCGAACTCCACCGGCCGATTGGTCGTTGTCGTTATGCCACCGTAGTCGAGGCGCCCGCCGCCCAAAACGATGGGGCCCATTCCCAGTGGTTGTGGAACGGTGGCGTCGCTGAGCA
>CBHXZU010000602.1:0-4353 GCA_966125105.1 uncultured Prosthecobacter sp. | reverse complement strand
GCGGCACGCTGCGCGGAGGCACGTTGGGCCGCTGCGCGCTGCTGGCGGGCAGCACCGCGTACATCCGGTGCGAGAAAGAGCGCGCCAGGGTACCCCGCGAGGCTTTTTGCACCAAGGCAAAAAACGACTCAGCCGCCCGCGCTCTGAAAGCGGGGCGGCTGAGGTGATGAGGCTTTGACTAGGCGCCGATCGTCAGCGCCTGGCGACCAGCGTAGTATCCGCAGGCCGGGCACGCGCGATGCGACTGAATCGTGCTGCCGCACTGGCCGCACTTATTCAGCAACGGGGCATGCCAGCGAAGCGAGGCCTTGTGCGTGCGGAGACGCATCTTCGATTTTTTACGCTTTGGGACTCCCATGGTCGTGTCAGATTAAAGTTTCAGGTTGTCTAAATCCTTCCAGACGTCTCGACTTTCATCGAGCGGCTCGGCGGCACTACCCGCAGTGGTAAAGCTGGCCTTGCAGACCTTTTTACCATCCCAATCACAAGTCGGATGGGCCGGAAGGGCGAGCAAGATGTCTTCCCTCAGGTGTTCTGTCAAGTCCACCATCTCACGACCTTCAAGTTGCACCTGGACGGCGAAATCCGGCACGGTTAGCGGGCGACGAAACTTCTCCAGGCAGCGCACGCATTGGCACTCCACCTCGGTGCCCACTTCGCCGTGAGCCCATAGGCCGTCTTCGCTAACTCCCACATCCAGAGAGTAGTGGATGGGCGCAATCGCGCGCGTATGATCGTCGTGCAATTCGAGCACCTCGCTCGGATCTTCGCCTTCGATGTGCTTGCCTCCCTCCGGGATCTGTAACACGTGGACCTTCATGCCGCGCACGTTTATGCAATGCCGAGGTGAAATCCAGCGTGGTTTCCGTTCGAAACCGGAACCGGATGTGGAATTGGGGAGTATTCACGAGTTGGAAAACCGTCAGCAGCACTGGGGTCATGCGATGGTGCTCGGGTTATTGTTGTGCGTAACGGGTTGCGCAGATCGCGGTGGCACACCGGGAGCTTGTCGATTACCAGCTCGTGCGAAGGAGCCTGTCGACCGATTTGTCCACGTCTCCAACGTGCACTATGCGCAACGGGATCCCCGCTGGGCGAATGAGCCGATCGGCGGCAGTGGAAAGCCGCTCGCCGCAGTGGGTTGCACGATTTGCTGCGTGAGCATGGCCTTGACGGAGGAGGGGATTCATACCACGCCGGCGCAACTGAATCGGCACCTGAAAGCGGTCGACGGGTATACCGCAAAGGGCTGGGTGCACTGGCCGGCGATCGAGTCAGCGACGGGCGGTCGTGCGCGGGCGGAGATTCTTTGGAAGCCGACCAATCGCGACATCGAGCAAGCGTTGGCCGACGGAAATCCGGTGATTGTCAAAGTGGCGCCCCCACCGATGGTTCAGCACTGGGTGCTCCTCGTGGGGCGGGAAGGACAGGAGTATCTAATGAGAGACCCTCTCGACGCTTCGAGATCCGTGCGCCCGCTATCGTCACTCGGAAGCGAGATCCTTGCAGTTCGTGTGATTAAGGCGGGCGGACGGTAGCACCGAAACCGGTCCGGCGATTGCAGACGCGCCCTCCCTCCGTGCAGGAATGCGCTGCGCTTCAACAGCATTGCTCTAGACGCCGACAGCACTGCTCTGCTCGTCGACAGGATTGCCCTGGACGCCAACAGCGTTGCTCTGGACGCCGAAAGCATTGCTCTGGACGCCGAAAGCATAGCTCTGGACGCCGACAGCATTGCTCTGCACGCCGACAGCGTCGCCCTGAACGCCGACAGCGTTGCCCTGAACGTGGACAGCGTTGCCCTGAACGTCGACAGCGTTGCCCTGAACGTCGACAGCATTGCCCTGGACGCCAACAGCGTCGCTCTGCACGTCAACAGCATCGCTCGGACAAAATGCTGCAACCAGCATAGCAGCGCATTGCCTAGGATGAAGGCTGCGCGCTCGAAGGTGATTGCGCCCTGCTGCCATCTAAAACTCCCGGATTCCACTTTAGATGCGTCTGAAAGCCAAAAGTGCACCATTCGCCCGCCCCCATCTGACTTCAAACCTGCCAGACGATGCGTTTAATTGATCGAGAACTTCAATTTCTTTATTGCGGAATCAAAAAACTTAACTCAACCTTCGCGTAACGTGAGCAAGCCGGCACCCAAGAAACTCGTGGCCCGCTGTCCTTTTTGCGAAGGGGCATTGGAAATTCGCCGGCTGGGATGCCTCGCCTGCGATACGGCGATTGAGTCGAAGCTTCCCATCCCCACCTTCTTTCGACTGCCACCAGACTTGCAGGAGTTCGTCCTCATCTTTCTCCGCTGCCAGGGAAAGATCCGGGACGTGGAGAAGGAACTTGGGATTTCCTATCCCACCGTCATCAAGCGGCTGGATTTGGTAAACGTCCTCCTCGGAAACCAGGCTGCGCCCGCGGGTCGCACCCAGATCCTCGAGCAACTCGAGCGCGGGGAGATCACCGTCCAGGAAGCCACTCAGCTTTTGAAGCAAACTTAACCGTCCAAGCTCACATGTACTCTTCCAGCAGCGCCACTCCCATAGTCTTTATCTTAATCATCGCCGTCGCCCTCCTTGGCACGCTCTGGCTTTACGCCCGCTACACGCGATTGCGCGGGCTGAAGGTGATGTTCGCGTGGATTCTCACGACGATGGCGGCCATTGCTTTCGGTCTCTATCAGTTCCGAAAGATCGACCAAATCCGGTCGAGGGGATTGCTTAGCGATATGGGTCGGGACGACGTGGCCTTCCTCGCGATCGGGAGCGGCGTGCTCGTCCTGTTCGCCGGCGCGTTCTGCATTCGTCTCTACCGGAAATGGCTGGATGGCGATCTCACGGAAGAAGAACGGGCGGGCGGCGCGCGAGGGCTGCGCGCCTGGCTGAGCCCCGCAAACCTATTCGTCGCTGGCGCAATTTCTTTCCTGGCGTGGTTCAGCCTCGGCTGGCCGCTCCTGCTCATGGCGGTCGCAACCGTCGGCGCGCTCATCGCCTGGCCGGCTCTGCACGCTGATCATCGAACAACCCAAAACTTCCAAACCGATATGACGACTGACCCCAACACATCACGCGAACGCGAGAAGGTATTGAACCTCCTCGAATCCGGCAAAATCACGGCTGAAGAGAGCGCCGAGCTGTTGCAAGCGCTGGCTGCCGCTTCGCCCGAACGCCAGCCTGCTCCTCCGGAAAGCTCCCGCTCCGTGCTCGGCATTGCGGGCGCGGTCCTGGTGCTCGTGGGGTTCTTCCTCCCGTGGTTCAGTTTTTCGCCCACGGAGAAGATGGCCTCCATGATGCAGGAGCTCAACCAGGGGATGGGCGTGAACGTGGGCAGCAGCGCGCCGATGTTCGACATGGGCAAGATGATGCCGTCGACAAAGGTCCAGATCCGCGGTGGTGATATCGGCAACGGCTTGGGATGGATCGTCCTCGTGCTCGCCGTCGGCAGCGCGATGCTCCCGCACGTCGCCCCGCACCTGGATCGTTCCAGCCTGCGCGCGTTTCGATTCATCTCTCTCGCCGCGGGTGGAATCATCCTCCTTTACCTGCTTTCGCAGGATATCACCTCCGCCTCGATCGGGATCCTGCTCGCGGTGATCGGCTACGCCTGCAGCGGCGTGGCGCTTTGGCGCGAAGAGCGCCCGTCGGTCATCTCGGGAAGCTCCACGGAAGCGCGAATCTGAAGCTGCCTCGTTGGCGGCGGTTGCTCAGTTGAGCGAGGAGAAAAACCGCCCGAGCCGGGGCATCCACGATCCCGGCTTGTCGAAGGATGCGAACACGCCCGTCGCTCGGCCGACGATCACGTCCCGCTTCACGATGCCGAAGTAGCGCGAGTCTTTGCTGTTGTCGCGATTGTCGCCCATCACGAAGTATTCGTCGCGACCAAGCGTGACGGGGCCGAAAGACTCCACCGGCGCAAAGTAGGCGGGATACTCCATCACGGCGTGCGAGCGATTCTCCACCGTCTCCGTGGCGAATCGCGCCTGAGCCAAGTCAGCCTTTGTAACGTAATTCAGCGCGCCTTCCTTTGGCGGTTGGTAAGTCGCCCGCTGGCCATTGATCCAAAGGAGATTGTTACGCAGTTCCAGGGTGTCACCCGGAACGGCCGCGAGGCGTTTCACCAAGCGCGTTCCGTCCTCCGGCGAAAACAAGACCACGACATCACCACGGACAGGGCCGCTCCATTCGGCGATGTGCCACGTGGTGAAGGGGACCTTCAGGTCGTAAGCGAGCTTGTTTACGAAGACGATATCCCCTTCGAGAATCGTCGGTTTCATCGAGCCCGAGGGGACGAAGTTAATATCCGCAATGGCCGATTTGAATGGAAACACCACCGCCGCGACAGCGAGCAGTGGAC
>CBHXZU010000601.1:0-4356 GCA_966125105.1 uncultured Prosthecobacter sp. | reverse complement strand
AATAGAACCGTCTGCTGAAGAAAGCGGGTGGAGTGGGCGTTGAACACTTCCTGTCGAAGGAGCGAAAAGCGCTTCATCTTGGACTGCCGTATGAGGCTTGGCCTCTCGAGAGGCGCTTGTGGAGGGCTACAGGCTGTCCGCGAACTTTTGCATGTCTTCCTCTTGCTGCTCGATGCTTTCGACGAGGCGGAACTGGGTGCGGGAGCGATCCAGGTTGTGCTTGGGACGGTGGACTCGAAAATACGTGTCGCCGTTCAGATAGTCGGTGAGGAAGCGGAGGCCGATCGTGAAGGTGATGAGCTTGCCGCTGAACGCAATCAATTCACGCTCGCGCTTGTTCAGGAACTGCGCGGCGGCATCGAGGTATCCGCGGCATAGCGCCCGGAACATCGGCATGCGCATCTTCACCTTCGAAAGGTCTATTTCGTCTTCGAGCGTCGGACTCGTCGTCGTGCGGACCATGTCGCCGAAGTCGTAGAGCGCGCACCCGGGCATGACTGTATCAAGATCCACCACGCACATCGCTTTGCCGGTGTCGGCATCGAGCATGACGTTGTTGAATTTCGTGTCGTTGTGCGTCGTGCGCTCCGGGATGCGGCCCGATTCGAGTTCCTTGAGGATAACGTCGCACAATTCCTCGTGGCGAAGCGCCCATTCGATTTCGGCTTTCGCCGTTCCGGCGCGATTGACCCGGTCTTCGAGCAGCGCCGTCTGGAACGCCGCGAAGCGACGCCGGGTGTTGTGGAAATGCGGGATCGTATCGTTGAGACGCTTTCCGGGTAGATCGACGAGCAGGCTCTGAAATCCGCCGAAGGCCTTGCCCGCCTCGAATGCCTGCTCGGCGTTTTCCACTGCCTCGAAGGTGCGGACGCGCTCGATGAAGACATAAGTGCGCCAGTAATCCCCTTCGTCCGTCTGGTGGTAACTCAGGCCATTTCGCGCGGCGATCACGGTGAGGGTGCGGCGCGTGACATCGCGCGCGCCTTTCTCCTGGAGCTTCATGCGCAAGTGCGAAGTCACCCGCGAAAGGTTGTCCATCACTCCCACGGGATCCTTGAACACGTCGTGGTTGATGCGCTGGTGGATGTACCGGACGGTAATGCCTCCCTGGTTATAAGTCGCCGTGTAGGTCTCGTTGATGTGACCGACCTTGCATGGCTCGGCGTGGAGGAGTTCGCCGTGAATATGGAACTCGCGTGAAATGTCCAGTAGTCGTGAAGGATCGTAGCCCCGCATTGCGGCGGAGAAGAACCAGAACTGCGCGGGTTCGCAAGTTTCGACGCACGCGGCTGAAGCGGTCAACGAGAAGAACTGGCGCTTTACACCTGCGCTGACCGGATTTGAAACAGCGCAATGCATTTTCGCTCCGCCATCGCTGCCGATATTCCGCTGCTTCGCGATTTAGCGCAGCGAATCTGGCGAGCCTGCTATCCGGCGATCATCTCCACGCAGCAGATCGAGTTCATGCTCGGGTGGATGTATTCCGAGGAGCAGATCGGCAAGGAACTGGCCGAAGGTGTCACTTGGGAAGTCATCGAGGACGAACAAGGCGCGAGCATCGGTTTCCTCGCTTTCCATCTCGAGCCCGACAACCGCGTGAAGCTGAACAAGCTCTACGTTTTGCCCGAGATCCAGGGGAAGGGGATTGGCTCGGCGGCTCTTCGGCATGTCTTCGAATCAGCCGCAAAGCTGGGCGCACGAACGGTGTGGATGCAGGTCAATAAGGCCAATCACCGAGCGATCGGCGCCTACAAAAAGGCCGGCTTCCACGTCGCAGAAGAAGCCACGTTCGACATCGGCAACGGGTTCGTGATGGACGACTACCTCATGGAAAAGGCAGTCACTTTGCCGGTTGAAGGCTGAACGCGCCCCGTTACTTTGTGATCACCGTGGGACCGTCGTCATCCTTCTTCGGAAGCGGCAAATCGTTGGAAGTGCCGCTCTTCGTTGGACGGCGTTCCGGCGTCTTTTCGGCCTGCACCACGCGGGTCTGATTCTTCCGGGCGTCGACCACGAAAGTATTGTTCTCACCGAAACGGGACCAAGGGCCGATCGGCACATCGCGATACTCCACGAACTTCCAATCGGTGACGTCCGTTGGCCGCATGCCGAGATAATCGCGGACGGCGGGCGAAACGTCGAGACCGGCGCCCTTATTCAGGTTCCAGCGCGGAACTTCGTTGCCGAAAACGTATTCGTGATGATCCGTGCGGAATGGACCGCAGTCACTCCACTGCGCATACGCAACCCGCGACGTGCCATTCGGCATGTTCTTGCGTATCGCGATCCAGCGGTCGCGGAGCACGGACTTGCCGTCTTGTTCAAAAACCTGCTTGAACCACGGGATGACGAGCTGCGCCTCAGGTTTGTGGTGGCCCTTTTCCACGTCATTATAAGGAAGCGCGAAATAGAAGGGATTTCCTTGCGGAATGAAGTTTGCGGCAATCGTTCCGCCTTCCGGAAGTGCCCGGCGCGCCGATGCCTCCGGATTGTCAAAGCCGCCGAAGGACTTGTACCACTCCTTATCCCAGGAACTCGAAAAGTTGTGCACGGGGTTATTTTGCCCCGCGCTCTCGCCCACCCAGAAGGTGGTAGTGACGATATTGAGCTTCCAAGGATAGAGTCCGCGCACCCCTGGTTGCGTGCTCACGGTCGGCACGATGACCTGCGGCTCGAGCTGAAGAATGGACTGCTCGCGAAGCTTCATCGCGTATTTCGCGAAGTCCGAGCTGCTCTGATAAGGCGACTGGGCAGTCGCGGTGAAGGTTCCCAAGACCCCCGCCGCGAGCGCAAAAACCGTAGTGTGTTTCATTACGCGGCGGCGCACCTTATTTGGGAAATTGGATACCACAAGCGATTTTTAGTAATGCCGCTTACTTTTGGATTGACGTTTTATTGAAAAATTGCAGCCGCAACGGGGTTTTCGCGCGATTGATGCCACGGCGCGGCTGTTCGCTAAGTTTCCGGCGACTCTCGACTTGAACATCCGCCAGCGATTTGGAGTCGAATTACGCCGAACATGCATCACGCCCTTCCTGCCCCGCCTTCCGCATTCGACTGGCAGCCGCGCACGCGGTTGGTGTTTGGACCGGGAATGCTGGCGCGCGTCGGTGATCTCGCCGCGGAAATCGGCGCGAGGAGGGTGCTCGTGGTGACGGACCAGGGAATCGTTTCCGCAGGGCATGTGGAGCGGGCGCAGAACGCGTTGCAGGCCGCAGGGATGAGCGTGACGATCTTCGACGGGGTGCGTGAAAATCCTTCGACTGCGGACGTCGCTCGTTGCGTGAACGCCGCGCGCAATTGTGGAGCGGATCTGCTCATCGGCCTCGGTGGCGGCAGCAGCATGGATACGGCAAAGGGCAGCAATTTCATCATCACCAATGGCGGCGAGATGAAGGATTACTGGGGCGTTGGAAAAGCCACGCGCGCAATGCTTCCGCTCATTGCCATCCCCACGACCGCGGGCACTGGCAGCGAATGCCAATCCGCGGCGCTGATTGCCGACGAGATCACGCACCAGAAGATGGCATGCCTCGATCCGAAAGCTGCGGCGCGCGTCGCGATTCTCGATCCGGAACTCACCATCAGCCAACCGGCGGGCGTAACTGCCTGCACGGGAATCGATGCGATTGCGCATGCGGTTGAGACAGCGGTGACAAAAAAGCGCACGCCTCTCTCGATGGTCTTTTCCCGGGAAGCGTTCCGCCTTTGTAATTCTGCTTTCCCGCGCGGGCTCGAATACCCGGGCGACCTCATTGGTCGGTCAGAGATGCAGCTCGGCGCCGCGTATGCGGGACTGGCGATCGAGTATTCGATGCTCGGCGCGGCACATAGCGCGGCGAATCCGCTTACCGCGCATCACCATGTGGTGCATGGCCAGGCGGTCGGAATCATGTTGCCGCATGTTGTGCGCTTCAATGCGGCCGATCCGACCGCGCATGCAGGGTATGCGGAGCTTTGCAGCGTGGCAGGTTTGCGTGATGTGGAGCATCTCGCCGCGCGGTTGGAAGAATTACTTTCAGCGTGCGGCCTGGCAGCGCGTCTCGGTGACTTCGGTTCGCTCGACATTGCGACGCTCGCGGAGGACGCTTCGCGCCAATGGACGGCCACGTTCAATCCGCGTCCCATCGGCGTCAATGATTTCGCCCGCCTCTATGAAAGCGTCTTTTAGTTTCCTCCTCGCTTTGACCATGACTGCAATGGCGGCCGATTGGCCGATGCATCGCGGCGACCCGCAACTGCAAGGCCGGGCTGCGGAGCCCGCGCCGAAGCAGCCCGCGCTCAAGTGGACTTTCAACGCCGGAAAACCCGTGAAGGGCGGCGCGGCGATCGCGAATGGCCACGCCTATTTTGGAG
>CBHXZU010000600.1:0-4357 GCA_966125105.1 uncultured Prosthecobacter sp. | reverse complement strand
GAAGCGGCAAATCGAGTGGCGTGGTTCGCCGAAGCCGAGGAGAAGGGTGGCGCGAAGGGAAATCAGAGCGTTCTGCATTCAGACGGCGTCCGGAATTTTTCGGCGCGTCTCAGACCGGCACCGTTTCTCCGCAGCTTTGGCAAGCCACGCCACAAAGTCAGCCGCTTCGCGGTTGGCTTGGCAGGAATCCATCACTGGTTCTCCGCCGCGCTTTGGATGGCGCGTATCGCGAAAGTTCCTGGACAGCATCTAACTCATGGCGCGGAGCGTAGTGAAGAAGAGCCACCCGCGCGAATTGGCGGGTTCGTTCCGCGCGCGGCGGTAAACCGCGGCATGCTTCGCCCATCCACCAAATCTCCATGAACACTCTCCTGCGGTTTCTCTTTCTCGCCGCCTTTGCCGGCGTTGCGGACGCGGCGGATTGGCCCCAATGGCGCGGACCCGCGCGGGATGGCACGGTCGTGGGCGGAAAGTGGCCGGAGACGCTCAATGAGCAGTCGCTCACGCAGACGTGGCGCGTGGAGTTGCAGCCCAGCTACTCGGGTCCGGTCATCTCGGGCGACCGCGTGTTTGTCACGGAAACCGTCGCGAAGAAGTTCGAGCGCGTCCGGGCGCTCGACCGCGCCACGGGCAGGGAACTTTGGCAGCACACTGCGGAGGGGGCCATGAGCGTGCCATTTTTTGCGAAATCCAATGGCGACTGGATTCGCGCCACCCTGCGTGCGACGGCGAAACGCTCTACGTCGCCGGAATGCGCGACGTGTTGCGCGCGCTCGATGTGAAATCCGGACGCGAACGCTGGCGCGTGGACTTTTGTGAGAAATACCAGACGCCACTCCCCGCATTCGGGTTCGTTTGCTCGCCGCTCGTGGACGGCGACTCGGTATTTGTCCAGGCCGGGGCAGGGTTTTGCCGCCTGAACAAGCAAACCGGCGAAATCATCTGGCGCGCGCTCGCGGACGACGGCGGCATGAATGGCAGCGCCTTTTCCTCTCCCGTGACCGCCACGCTCGCGGGCAAACGCCAGCTCGTGGCGCAGACCCGGACGCGCCTCGCCGGCGTGGATCCCGAGAGCGGCGCGGTGCTTTGGAGCCAGGAAATTGCGGCGTTCCGCGGAATGAACATCCTCACTCCCGTGGTCCTCGGCGACACGGTGCTCACGAGCACTTACGGGGGTAAAACCATCGGCTGGCGCGTGGCGCGGGAGGGCGACCAGTGGAAGGTCACCCAGGCATGGCAGCATAAAAGCCAGGGCTACATGACCACGCCGGTCGTGCTCGGCGGCACGGCCTACACGCACCTCCGCAGCCAGCGCATGATGGCGATTGGCGCGCGCGACGGGGCGGAGCGATGGACGAGCGACGAGAGTTTCGGAAAGTACGTCAGCCTCGTCGGCAATGCTGACAAGCTGCTGGCGCTCGATGAGCGCGGCATCCTGTTCCTCATCCGTGCCCGGCAAGAGAAATACGAAAAGTTAGGCGAGAGGAAAGTCGCCGAGCGCGAGACTTGGGCGCACCTGGCCGTTTGCGGCAACGAACTCTTCGTCCGCGACCTCTACGGCATCACGGCTTGGACTTGGCGTTGAGCAGGGGGAACTTCGAGCAAATAGCGAAGGCCGATCTTGCGTAGCGACCTCGCGCGGAACGGTAATGGATTGATGGCCACCCCATTCGCGCAGTGGTTACCCAAGGCATGCTCGTCGGGGATACCCGCGAAAGAGCGAAAGTTTTCATACGTGAACCCCGAAGCTGATGGTCCGCCTAGCTCGCAGGAGGATCCTGCGATCGATCATTTAGTCGGCATCTCTTGTGCAACGGAGCCGTCGCTCCCGTGCACGGTGACCTTCGGGGCGCCGGACTCTTTCGCGAGGTTTTTGGCGAGTTCCACGGCTTCCTCCTTGGTCTCCGCCTGGCCCAGGGTGCCGGCGTCATTTTCGACCTCCCAGTTTTCGCCGATCGGGTTGACGTGCACCGCGCCTTTTTCGGGCGAGCCTTTGACCACGGTCTGCTCTCTTTTCACTTCCTCGGATTCCTGACTCTCTTGATCGGGGCGATTAGGATCTGCGCTGGTGGCGCTGGTTTCGCCGGAGTTGAGATCAAGAAGCTTCTGGCGGTCTTCGGGTGTCGATGGAACGGACGGCTGGTTCATACTTGGAAATCTTCCTCAATGAATCGCGCGGGTTGCGCTAATCGACGGGGAATGTCCGCAACTCGGCGCCCAATCCTTGGTGAGATGGGCTCCGGCAGCGGGCTGGATGCCGGACCAAGAATGCGCGCGGCAACAAGAACGAAACGAAGCGATGGTTTTTGCGTCCCACCCGCAATCATGGCTCCGCGACGTCCACGACTTCCGGCGAGTTATTTACACATTAACGAACGGTTCGTGTGTGGTCGACTTGATCTGCGGATATTCGCGTGCCTTCGGAGGTGATTATCGCCGCTGCTCGATCGCGTAATTGAGGAGGAAGCGGGCGATTTCGCGCATGCGGGCGGAGCGCTCGGCGGGGGTGAGTTCGCGGCCGGCGGCGCGGTCGAGGAGGTGATCGATCATCAGGGTCCGGGGCTTGGCTTCGTGGAAGGCCTTAACGGTTTTTGCGTCGAGTTCCACCATCCTGGCGGCGGTATAGTCATCGCCGCTGTAGTGCTTGTGCGGGCCGAGGAGGAGGAGGTCGTAGCGAATGAGCGCGGTGAGATAGGCGGAGAAGCCGCGATAGCCGGCTTCGCGCCAGCGCTCGTTGATGCAGGGCGCGAGCGCGTCGGAGTAACGGACCCATTCTTTCCAAGATGCGCGGTCACCGCGAGCCAGGGGTGGCGCATCCGGGATCGGTTCGCCATGTAGGGCGCGCATGAGCAGGCCGCGCGCATCCGGTCCCTTCACGTAGTGCCGGGCCAGGAGGCTATCGAGGGCTTCCTGCGCATCCTTATCCGCCTGGGCGAACACAAGGGTCAGGTCGTGAGCGCGGCGCAGGCGGAGATCGAAGCAGACCAACTCCAGTCCGTAGGGCGAGAAGGAGGGATAACGGAACTCGAGGTAACGCTGATGCAAGACGTGCTGAAGCACGCCGGGAAGCGAGACGTGGCGACGCTTATCTTTGCGGGAAACGGTGGCGGGACGGGGCATGGAGCGATGATGAGAGCCAGAAGTTTGCCACGGAGGCAGGCGAGCGAGCTGTTCTAATCTGGAAGGCAGGAGGGAAGGAACAATGCAAGGAGGGGACACGTCCTGCGTCACTCACCCCGCTTGAACGAGGACCTCGCGCGACGGCGGCTTTCTTCCGGATCAATTTTCCTGCCTTCCAGATTGAAAGCGAGGCCGTGCCTTGGCGGAAGGCTGGCGAGGTGGAGGCGCCTGGGTGGCACTCCGTGGATGATCCTGATCGCGCGAGAGCTCCGCGCCGAGGATCCCGCCCCACAGCGGCCGGAGCCCGCCGCTCCCAGTCGCAAGCGTGCTTCGTTACGCGGAAAACACTTTCGGCAGATCCTGTGCGCTACTCGCGGTCGCGGCTCCGCAGCTTTCCATTTAGCGGCGGGAAATGCGCGCTTTCGGCGGGCGTGCAGGCTCATAACGTGCACAGGGGGTGCGGCTTATTTTCCGCACACCGGTAGCCCCTTCCGCTTCGTGATTGGTCACGTCATTCTCGGCGGCGTGATGAGTGACCTGTCTTGAGGGGCCAACTTAACCCGATCCTCGAGCCCGCACCGAGTGCGCGCCGCCGATCACCTGGTCCGGGGCAGGAAACGCATCACGGCAGCCAGATTTGTTTTTTTGCGGCGTCTCGCCCGAGTGGGAGGATGCGCGCTGGAAGCGGGGACTGGCAGCAAGCGGGAGGATGTCTGCCCCGCGGGCTTGGTAGATCGGCAAGAGCCGGTCGGCCCGGGAGGCAGGGGAATCCCGCGTGAGTGCAAAAAATCGAAAGGAGTACTTATGAGAAAGTATGTGCGTGTGTGTTTTAACTGCATCGAGGGCGTGCACATCTTCGGCCAAAAGCCGGAGCTGGCCCCGCTGACCGCGAAGGAAACCACTTTCTTCGCCGGCGTGGAAACTGCCTACGATGGACTGAAGTCTTCCATGGTGGATCAAGGCACGGGCAACCGTGGCTATCGCGAGGGCGCGGCCGAGCGTCGACTGCTGGTGGACGCGATGTGGACGATGAATCGTCGGATCTCGGACATTGCCAAGAGCATCGCCGAGGAAGGCGTGGACCCGGGCATCGCGGAGAAGTTCCGTTTGCCGAAACGCGATCGTAGCTACCTCACGGCGGTGAGCACGGCGCTGGGTTTCGCGGACGAAGCGGAGGACCTCGTGGCGCTCTTCACCGAGCGCGGCATGGAGGCGACCTTCGTGACGGATCTGCGCG
>CBHXZU010000599.1:0-4357 GCA_966125105.1 uncultured Prosthecobacter sp. | reverse complement strand
CGGGCGGCCCTGCCGCCCCCCCCCCGGCCGCAGCCGTGCTGGCGGCGTTCTACTCCGAATTATTTCACGGTCCCTTCGGCATTCCTTCAGCATTGAGGGCGAGACGCTAATCACGATTGCGCCCTGACTTGATCGTTTGCGGTGGGACCGGATTGCCGCTAACTCTCCGCGTGCTTCGCCGCCTGTTGATTCTCCTCATTGCGACTGCGCTGCTTTCGCCCGCGCAGGATTCGCGGGCGTTGCTGACGACCCCGCGCGCGGTTCGGGAGCTTGATCGCTCGGCCGCGGCAAAGGAGCTGCCCGCGAAAGTGCGCGGGGTGGTGACTTTTGTCGTGCCGAATTCCGGCAGCTTCATCGTGGACGACGGCACGACCGGAATCTTCGTCGCGATGACAGATGCAAAGTCCCGGCACGGGCAGGATCCCAAGCAGAACTTCGATGGCTTTGCGGAGATCGGCATGCTGCTCGAAATCACTGGGACGACGTCCTCCGGCGGTTTCGCGCCGGTAATTATCCCGACACGTGTCCAGAAGCTCGGCACTGCGCCGCTCCCGCCGGTGAAGCCGGTTTCGGTGACCGATTTGCAGACCGGCCGCCTGGACTGCGAGCGCGTGCGTGTTCGCGGTGTGGTGCAGCATGCGGAACTCACCGGTCGCGGGATCGACGCGGCGCGCCTCGAACTCGCGGGTCTCGGTGGGCACTTCGTTGCCTACGCGACCGATCCGAAGGGATTTGATCCGGCCAGGCTGATCGATGCGGAAGTCGATCTGACCGGCGTGGCGCTTTCGTTTTTCAATGAGCGAGCCGAGTTCGTGGGAGCGCGCGTGCAACTCCAGGGCATCGAGGACGTGACGGTTGTGAAGCCTGCGCCGGCTGATCCATTTGGCGTCCCGGAAACGCGGCTCGATGCGTTGCTTCCCTTCTCACCGGATCCACCTGCGTTACACCGCACGCGCGTGAAGGGCGTCGTCACGGTCTCGCAACCCGGAGCGTTCTTTTACCTGCAGGACGGAGACCGGGCGGTGCGCGTGTCCACGCGGGCCACTACGCCGCTCGCGCCCGGGGATCGTGTGGAGGTCTCCGGGTTCGTTGAGTTATGGCAATACTTTGCTGAGGTGCGCGAAGCTGTGTTTCGCAAGCTGGAATCCGGTCCAGTTCCGAAAGCCGAGCCGGTGACCTACAGCACCGTGTTTGAGCCGAAGAAGTGGCTGAACCCGCCAAACACCGGAAGCCATCTCGACGGCCGGCGTGTAGAGTTGAAGGGCCGATTGGAAAAAGTGGAGCGCGCCGAAGGCTCGGGCCGCCGGTTGTCGCTCGATTGCGACGGACATGCGGTATTCGCCACGATCATCAATGACGCGGACTTGCCCGGAGATGACCTCGTCCCAGGAAGCGAATTGAAAGTGGCGGGTGTATGTGTCGTGCAACTTAGCGGAGCGCGACCCGCGGTCGCGAACCCGACGGCCACGGGCTTCCAATTGCTGGTTCATTCTCCGGAAGATCTCGCGGTGTTGCGCGTTCCGCCTTGGTGGACGCCGCAACGCTTGTGGATCGCGCTCGGCGGCACCGCCGTGGTGCTCGTGCTGGCGCTGACCTGGGCGTCGCTGCTGCGTCGGCGCGTAGCGCAAAAATCCACGCAACTCGCGGAAGAGATCGGCGCTCGGCAAAATGCGGCGCTCGAGTTCGAAGCTACGCTTCGTGAGCGAAAACGGCTCGCCGCTGACTTGCATGACACGCTTGAGCAGGCGCTCACCGGCCTGGCGCTGCAACTCGAGGCTGTAGAGCTCTTCAAAGGCGAGGAGCCCGAGCGGAGCGATCAGCATCTGCAACTTGCGCAGCAATTTCTTGCGCGCAGCCGCGAAGATGTGAGGCGCTCAGTGTGGAACTTGCGCGCGCAAGGCCTCGAAGGGCGCACGCTTTATGAAGCGTTGCGCGAAATGGTGGAGACGCAGTTGGCCGGCACCGACATCCGCGCGGAGTGCGAATTGCAGGGTACCCCGAAGCCATTGCCCGATTTTATCGCCGGGAACCTGCTGCTGCTCGCGCAGGAAGCGGTGACCAATGCGATCAAACACGCCGGTGCCCGGGCGGTGACGGCGCGACTTTCGTTTGGGCAAAACGAAGTAGTCCTGGAGGTGCAGGACGATGGACGCGGGTTCGATCCGGCGCGCGCACCTGGTGTCTCCGAAGGTCATTTCGGTCTCCAGGGAATGCGTGAGCGCGTAAAGCGGCTCGGCGGGACGCTTTCGATCGAAAAACCTGTTCCCTCGGGAACCCTGGTTCGGGCGATCGTTTCAGCGGAATAGTTGCGCACGCGACATTCCGACGCGTATCGCGGGCATTTCCGGTGGCACTTCGGGAAAGGTAGCGCTGTGCCTGCCGGGTCGCCGCGCAATTTGCGCCATTTGACGGGACCGTTCCCTAAATGGCACTACCCGATCGGGGAATATCGCGACAGGCTCTCCTGTGCTCTTTTCTCGGTAATGGCAAAAGGAACGATCCGGCTCATGTTGGTAGACGACCAC
Source organism: uncultured Prosthecobacter sp. (assembly GCA_966125105.1). Taxonomy (GTDB): domain Bacteria; phylum Verrucomicrobiota; class Verrucomicrobiia; order Chthoniobacterales; family Chthoniobacteraceae; genus SXWH01. Next base: position 1,832 of record CBHXZU010000599.1, on the reverse strand, counting down.
TCGATGGTCCGGATGGGGCTGGCCACGATCCTAGGCGTTGAAAAGGACTTGAAGGTGGTGGCAGAGGCTGAAGATGCGGAACAGGCGGTGGCGCTTTTCCGCGAGCATCAGCCGGATATCACTCTGATGGATGCGCGCATGCCCGGTGCGAGCGGGGTGGAGGCGCTTCAACGAATCCGAGCGGAGTTTCCCGAAGCACGGGTGATCATGCTGACGACTTTCGATCTCGAAGAGACAGTGTTCGCGGCGCTCGAAGCCGGCGCGGCCGGGTATCTTTTGAAGTCGGTGCGGCGCGCGGAACTCATCGATGCGATCCGGCGGGCGCATGCGGGCGAACGCTGCTTTCCTGAGGCTCTCGAGAAGAAGATTGCCGAGGCGAGCACGCAAAAGCGCTTGTCTCCTCGCGAAATGCAGACGCTCGAGCTCGTGCGCCGTGGGCTTTCCAATCGGGATATTGGCGTGGCGCTGGGAGTGAGCGAGAACACGGCGAAGGCGCATGTGAAGGCGATCCTGCTGAAGCTTGGAGTCGCAGACCGGGCAGAGGCGGTGGCTGCGGGTTTTGAGAGGGGATTGCTGCAGATCGGGGAGTAGACGGCGATTCGGCATCTGCGTGGAGCCGCTCGTGAGCGACGCAATCTTGGAGGGGCGAACACCACAGACTGCGAGGAATTTTCACACAGTCTGTGGAAATTGTCGCTCCTTGCGGCTTCCGACGCTCCAGGACCACAGCAAAGAATGGCCGAAGAGCCCCGTTCTTTTGGGCGAGCACGCTTATGAAGCCGGAAAGTATTTTCGGCAGAAGCCCTAACTTCAGGAGGCCGGCGAGGTGGTGAAAGGGCATTGCTTGAAGAGCCGAAATGAAAGTCACCCCGGCTATCGCCGTCCGAACCGCCCGCGAGAAGTCGCCGGGCGCGCGCAAGGCACGGCTCCGGCTCGTAATCCCTTTCGCATTTCATGACCCGTTTCGTTTTCACCCTCCCAGCGATCCTCCTCGCCAGTCTTGGCATGGCCGGCGCGTCCCGCGCGGCGGAGCCGTTTGAAGAATTCGTGCAAAAGCACTGCATCAGCTGCCATGGCCCCGAAAAGGAGAAGGGAGATCTGCGGATCGATAAGCTCTCACGCGACTTCAAGGTGGGCGCGGATAGCCACCACTGGGCGGAGATGATCGAGCAGGTCAATTCGGGTGAGATGCCGCCGAAAAAGGAGAAGCAACCGACGCAGGAGGAAATCGCGGCGTTCGTGGCGAGCCTCGACGCGCGGATCAAGGAAGGCCGAGCCGCTCGGATGGCAGCGCGCCCGGCGGTGGCGCATTATCGGCTGAGCCGGAAGGAATATCAGAACACGGTCTATGACCTCCTCGGCGTGCGGTACGATCCGACCAAGCCGGGCGAGCTAAACGAGGACACGCGGTGGCATGGGTTTGAGCGGATCGGGTCCGAGCTGACGCTTTCGCCGTCTCACGTGGATCGCTATTACCGCGCGGCGGAGACGGTGCTGGACCGCGCGTTTCCCGTCGCCGTGACCGGCGAGGCTCGCAAAGTCCGCAGGACGGCGGCGGACTTACGTTATAACGGGGGGAAGGAACAGCAGGCGGCGTTGGAGCGGTTTGGCATCAAGCGGCCGCTGCGTTACCTGCTTTTCCCGGGCACCGTTCAGAATGCGCTTTCACCGAATTGGTTCGGAAAGACGGGGCCGGAGCATAGCGGGCTCTACAAGGTCCGCATCCAGGCCAGTGGCATCCGTCCACGCGACGGCCAGCCCGCGCACTTGAGCATCGGCAAACGCACAGGCGAGGAGACGGTGGATGGACTGATCGAGTTCGATCTCACGGC
>CBHXZU010000598.1:0-4366 GCA_966125105.1 uncultured Prosthecobacter sp. | reverse complement strand
GCCATCCGTGAATTGATAGATGCCCTTTCCCGCGTATCCGAAAAACTTTCTGCCCGCGGCGTTCGGCAATCCCTCGACCAGTTGCATGCCCGTTTCACCTCGCTGCGGCACCCTGGTTCCAGCAAAACCGACGGAATGCTCGGGACTCAACGGGGCCTGCTTCCCCACAGTGATTGTCTGGCGCACTTTCCATGCAGCTTCCTGGCGTAGCAGGAGATTGTTTGATTCGTTGCCCGTCGGGTCCGAGTAAATCCTCGTAGACGAAATGACTACCGGCCATTCCACTCGCTTGCCTTTGTGGTAGATCTGACACGGCAGGTAAGGTCCCGAGGTCCCGGGTTTCCAGTCGCTGGCCACATATTCGAAGTCGCCCACCGCTCGTTTGATCGGGAAGTCTTCGGCTTTCCAAACGGGAAACTCCGTTCCGTAAAGCGGATTCGGCAGATCCCAATCGTGCCACTCATTTTTGATCTGCAGTTGCACGCGAAAAGTCTTTTCGCGCCGGGGAAAAATGGCGCGATCCCATGCAACATGCCCGTCCGTCGTGTGGAGGTGGGCCTCGATCGGATGGCCGCTGTCCAAAAACGTCCTAACCAGGCCAATCCCGAAATAGTCGTCTGGTTTCGCAGTGCGGTACGAGAAAATGAAATGCGGCCCCTTTCCTCGGAGGGTGATCGACGATTGAGGCGCGGCGAAAAGCCGGCGGATCTGGCTCCACCAGCCTTTCTCCATTGAGCCACGCGCCGCATACCGGAACTCGGAGCGGGTCGTCACGGCGTCGAGAGTGATCTCTGTTCCGTCCGACAGCGTGAGTTTCGCCAGCGGCTGCATGCTTCGCAAAAACCATGCGCCGAGCCCGCCCATGACGAGCAGGATGCACGCGCTCCAGAACCAGGGATGTAGCCGACGTCCGAACATGTGACAGCGAGACGGAACCTAGTTAAACCGCCTGCCTCATTCCCCGCGGATGGGCCGGACATTTGCATCCTTGGCCACGGCTGGCCGGCGACCCTCTACTTCTTTGGTGACATCGACGGTGCCGCGCAATCGCTTCATGGAGTCCGCCCGGCGCGTCGAGCGAAACCGGCGCAGTCGCCGAGATGGCTGCAACCCGCGCCAAGGCGAATGATATTGCGCGGGGCTTCCCTGCGGGAACAGCCATCGAACACATGCTGCCATCTTGCTAGGTGGTCGGCGCCTTTGGAAGGCACGAATTATGCGGCGCTTTCACGCGGGTCGGTGGATCGCCGTTATGCAGCAGCCTGCCTAATCGGCTTCGAAACAAAAACCTCACCTTTCCGCCGCGATCGTTACGATAGTTCGGAGTTCGTGACTTTCGCTCGCTGGCAGTCACCGTTCGCCGCAGCTATTTGACAGTCCAAAACTTCCGCCCGCGCGAACACGTTCTAATGCTCGCCGCGCATGAAACCGTCCATCCTGACCCGGGGAGCGCTCCTCGGAATTTGTGCGGGTGCCGCGCTGCAGACTACCTGGGCTGACACTCCCGCCATTCACCTCGAGCCAATCGGAACCACCGTCGCGAGCACGCCCCCAGCTCCGGATACGAGCCCTGCGGAAATCGTCGCTTACGACCCGGAAACCCAGCGCTTGTTCGTGGTGAACGCTGTCGCGGCGAAGATTGATGTCTTCATCATTAGCGATCCGACAAAGCCGAAGCTCTTCAAGACGATCGATGTGAAGCCATACGGCAACGTGGCGAACAGTGTCGCGGTGCGGAATGGATATGTTGCGGTCGCAGTGGAAGGCTTTAACAAGACCGATTCCGGCAGCGTGGTCTTCTTTCGGACCGGCAACTTAAAGGCGGAAGCCAGGGTGACGGTCGGGGCCCTGCCCGACATGGTCACCTTCAGCCCTGACGGCCGCTACGTCATCACTGCTAATGAAGGCGAGCCGAGCCTCGATTATTCCATCGATCCCGAGGGCTCGGTGAGCATCATCGACATTTCCGGTGGAATTAAAAACCTGACGCAAAGCAACGTGCGCTCAGCGCGTTTCAACACGTTCGACAAGCAAGCGCTGCTCGATGCTGGCATTCGCGTGTTTGGCCCGGGCGCTTCGGTCGCTCAGGATCTCGAGCCTGAATACGTGGCCGTCTCGGCGGACTCAAAGAAAGCCTACGTGGCGCTGCAGGAGAATAACGCGATCGCGACGGTTGACCTGGCGACTGCGACGGTCACGGAACTGCTTCCCCTCGGCTACAAGGATCACAGCCACATCGAAGCGCATGCGACCTTGCATAACTTCGACTCTGCGCAGCTCGGACCGATCGGCACCACGGCCGGCGGCCAGCAACTCAATCTTGGCGGCTTCTCGGGTTTGTTCTTCGAAGGGATCGATCCGGTTACCGGCGAATACCGATTCATCACCAATACCGATCGTGGTCCGAATGCCGAGCCGACCGGCGTCCTGCGCCCATTCCTGCTCCCGCAGTTTCAGCCACGCCTCGTGAGGTTCACAATGAATGCCGCAACCGGTGCCATAAACATCACCCAGCAGATCCTGTTGCAGGCGGCTCCGGGCGTTTCGCTCACTGGCTTGCCAAATACGGCGATTGCCGGCGGAAACGGCAACTCTCCTTACAACGACGAGGTGCCGGTGGATCTCTTCGGCAACGTCCTTCCGCTCGACGCACTGGGCGCGGATCTCGAGGGCATCGCTGTCGATCCTGCCAACGGCTCGTTCTGGATGACCGACGAGTATCGGCCGGCGATTTATCATTTCAATTCGGCCGGCGTGCTCATCGACCGGTTTGTGCCGATCGGCACCGCCGCAGCCGCGGGACAGCCCGCGGGCACCTTTGGCAAGGAAGTGCTCCCGGCTGTGCTCGCGAATCGCCGACAAAACCGCGGCTTCGAAGGCGTGGTGCTCGACGGCGGCAAAGTCTATGGCTTCGTCCAGAGCCCCGTTCGCAATCCGGCGACGCTCTCGAATGCCGCGCTCACCGCGATGAAGAACGTTCGCATCGTGGAGTTCGACCCCGCGACCGAAAAGACCCGGCAGTTCCTCTACATCATGGACAATGCCGATCTCGGAGCGGGCACGAATACACGGGCGGACAAAATCGGCGACGCGACTTCGTTTGGGAATGGCGAGTTCCTTGTGATCGAGCGCGACGACGACAAGATCGGCGGCGACGATCCTTCTCTCATCGAGAAGAAGGTCTACCGCTTCAACCTCACGGGAGCCACCGACATCAGTAGCAAGGACGGTTTGATCGGAACCACTGGCAAAACGGTGGACCAGCTGACGATCCAGGAGCTCGTTGCCAACAAGATCAACCCCGTGGCGAAAATCCTGCACGTGGATCTCAATGCTGCGGGCTACAACCAGGTCGAGAAAGTCGAAGGTCTGACGATCATCGATCCGTGGACGATCGCGGTCATCAATGACAACGATTTCGGGGTCGCGCAGATCGCAGTCGATCAAATGACAGGCACGTTCACGCGTCTCTACACAGCGGAACCTGAGCAACTCGGCATTATCCGGCTGCGCACCCAGGGCCTCGACGCCAGCGACGCGGACAACAAGATCAACATCCGCCAGTGGCCGGTGCGGGGTCTGTATATGCCGGACTCGGTCGCTTCGATCCGCGTGAACGGGCAGGATTACCTGCTCACCGCAAACGAGGGCGACGCGCGTGAGTACACCGGCAATCCTGCGGCTCCATTTGTGGAAGCTGCGCGCATCCGCGATCTCGACCTCGACCCAGTGGCGTTTCCGAATGCCGCCGTGCTCAAGGCGAATGGAAATCTCGGCAAGCTAAACGTCACCAAGACGCTGGGAATCGATTCGGTCAGCGGAAAGTACAGCGCGCTCTATTCATTCGGCGCCCGTTCATTCTCGATCTGGTCCACGAATGGCACGCAGGTTTACGACAGCGGGGACGACTTCGAGTGGATCACGGCTGGAGCGCCGGGTGTCGTGTTCAACGCTTCGAACTCGAACAACACCTTCGACAATCGCAGCGATGACAAAGGACCCGAGCCCGAGGCGCTGACCACGGGTGTGATCAATGGCCGCACCTACGCGTTCATCGGTCTCGAGCGCGTCGGCGGCATCATGGTCTACGACATCACCGACCCGACGGCGCCCGCCTTCGTGGAGTACGTGAACAACCGCGACTTCACGCAGCCGACGACAGATCTCGCTGCGGGTGATTTGGGTCCCGAAGGAATCATCTTCGTCCCCGGCAGTGACAGCCCAACCGGCACACCACTCATTGTCACCGCCAATGAGATCAGCGGCACGACGACAATCTACCAGATCAAGATTGGCGAGATCACCGGCAACTAGAGCAATTGCCAAAAGTTATTTCCGGTAAACGCGGTTCCGTAACGGTTAAAAA
>CBHXZU010000597.1:0-4383 GCA_966125105.1 uncultured Prosthecobacter sp. | reverse complement strand
TGAGGAAACTATCCACTAAGTGGCTCAGCCGAGTGATTTCCCTCTGCATCACCTCCGTGTATTGCTTCGTCCTTTCCGGGTTTGCCCACTGTCCGGCACCCAGGGTTTCAACGAGCAAACGAATGCTGGTCAGCGGCGTTTTGAGTTCGTGAGAAACCGTCGAAAGGAAATCGTGCCGTAACTCCGTCGTGCGGGAAATCGCGATATACCGCCGAACTGAGAAGAACCCAACCAGACCGATGAGGGCTAAAACCGCCGCTCCGATCGCGATGAAACGCTGGGTTCGCTGGCGGGCGGCCTCGCGCTCCGTATCCGCAGTCCGAAAGACTTCGACCTCCCAGCCCGGCAAACTTTTGCCCGCCGAGGCATGGGTCACGTAATCAGCGGGCCGCTTCTCCCCGGCGAGCACGAGCCGGACGTTCAGCCCGTGACCGGAAAGGTGCTTCCGGGCGATTTCGGATAGTTCTTCACGGATGCGTTGCTCATGAAAGAAGGCGAGGCGCGAGCGGTCGCGACTCAGCACGATCCAGCCATCGCGCATTCCCGGCGCCGGAGTGAGGACCCCGGGAGCCAGCGGCGGCAGCGGAAGCTGGAGCAATTCGACCGCGAGATGCTCGGCGGTGGCAGTCGGCAGCACGAATCCGCGGTCGATCTTCTTTAGCTCTTGGGCCAGAAACAGCCGCTGCGAGGAAGGCAGGAGCGGCTCGCGATAGTCGAGAATGCGAGCGGCGAGGTCCGCCTGCACGCGCGCGCGGTTCGCCTCGCTCACCTTGCTCGAGATGAGCGCCTGCAGTTGCAGCCCTGGCATAATGAGACGGCCGGAAGCATCGCGCGCGTCGGCCAGGTGGGCATCCCCTGCGACAATCGCGTCCCAGCTCTTTTGCGGGTTTGGTCCGGTGTGCAGATCCTGGCGGATTTCCAGGGCTTCCCGATCACGCTCGGTGAGCTTCGGATGGGCAGTGGGCAGCGCCGGAAAGAGCGGCTGGCCATCGTTATTCAGCAGGATCAGGCTGTCTGCTGCTCCGCGCTCAATGGCCCGGACAAAGCTTTCGCCCGCGCTGAGATTTGCCTCCGTTGGCGGGGAAACGAGCGCGTCGTGGTCGGCCAGGTAGTTCTCCAGGGCCTCGTGCGCATCGGCCAGGCTGTTGAGAAACGTTGCGGTCGTTGTGGAGCGCGCCAGTTCCGTTTCGCTGAGCAGCGAGCGTCGCAGGAAGAAGAGGAAAAAGATCGTTGGGAGAGCCACGGCGACGATCAGGAACGACATGAGCATCCAGCGTTCGTTCAGCCGCAAGCGGCGCAGGTAGTCGCGGATGGGGATCATCACGGTCGTTCCGAGGCGCGTTTCAAGGCTTGTTGCGCAGTGCCGAGATTGTCGTTCTTGATCGCGTTCAAGGCATCTTCGAGTTCCTTTTGCTGGTGCCGAAACAAGGCCAGCGCCTCGCCGTTCTCCATCCTCGGGACCACCTGCTGGCAAACCAGCACCGCTTCCGCGACGTGGTCCATGGCAGTGGCGTAAGCGCGTTTGCTCAGCTCCTTGCGGGCCTGCTCGATCCGGTAGAGAACGGCCCACGCGGCGGCCACAGCCTGCTCCGGAGTGCGCATCAAAAGCGAGTCCGCCACGGGGCGGAAATCGCCGAACTGCTCGTGCCGCTCCTCGTCAAACTCATCGAGCCGCTTGCGCGCCTCAGGGAACTTGTCGTCCTGCGCCAGTTGCATCGCATCCCGCGCCGCATAAGTCGTCGAGCGGGCCAGCGTGCCCTCGCGCTGCCCTGGTGGCAGCGTCATCAGCGGGGCGAGATAGCGCTCCATCCCCTGCGCGATTTCCTTCACGCGATCCAGGTTGTTCGCGGCGAGCGCGCGGGCCAGGCGGTCCTTTTGCCGCCATGCCGGGGAGAATAAATCGTGCGGATCAGAAAAGAAGCCGCGCTGGAGAAACAGCTCGAAGTCCTTCGACTTTGTCAATTGCGTGAGCGCCCCCGATACGCCTCCCCGTTCCGAATACAGAGTCGATTGAATCTCCCCCGCGCTGAGCTTCAGCCGCTTGAACACGTCCGGCGCATCACTGCCCGTCCCGAGCCCTTCCAACGTCGTGTTGAGCCGCATGAGCAATTCTGTCGCGCGTGCCTTCTCATTGTTCTCCAGCGCGCCCCAAAGCGAAATCGCGAGATCCCCCAGGTGCTGCATGGCCCCCGCATTCGCGCCGATCTGGTCGCGAGTGAGCAAAGCCGTGACCTTCATCAGCTCCAGCTCGGCGAGCGGGATGAGATCGGTAGCCTCGGGGAAATCTCGCAGAAGTTGCAGGAAGAGCGTCTTCGCTTTGTCGTTCTTGTCCTGCCGCGAATAAAGATCCGCGAGGCGGAACGTCGCCTCCGCCCGCGCCCGCCGCGTGCCTCCGGAGGCAAGCACGAGCCGCGCGTCGATCTTTTCCGCGCCGGACGCATCGCCGGCCGCCGTTTCCATCTGCACCGCGCGCTCCAGTTCCAATGGATCCACGTCCTCCGCCATCGCGACGACGGCGAAGATCATTCCGAGGATGAAACTGAAGAAGCGCACGTCGTGAAAGAATACAATTTGCCGCCGGATCACAAGGGGCATCAAACGGTCGCCGCTTCTGGCGCCGCCTCACGGGGCCAATGCCGGCCGAGTTGAAATCCCGCCATCACCGCGTAGCCGATCGCGCAAACCGCAAGCGCCCAACGCATGCCGATCGACACGTCGAGCAGCGCCGCGAAGATCCCCGAGAAGGGAATTACCGCCACGAAACTCAGGCTCGCGATGGCGGAGACACGCCCCCGAATGACATCCGGCGTCCGTTCCTGCACGAGCTGGTTGCCGATGCCGAAAATGAAGTTCAAACCCAGGGTAAGAAGGCCGAATGCCGTCGCTGCCACCGCGAAATGTTCCGCAACCGCGAGCACCAGCATCGAAACGACCGTCAGCGCCGCCCCGAAGCGCAAATAGCGCGGCCGTTTCTGTGCCGGGATCGCGAGCAGGCCAAACGATGCAATCAATGCGCCGACCCCCGTGAGCGACATCAGCCAGCCAATCGCCGCCGGCTCGAGCCCCAGCGTTCGCCGCGCGTAAAACGTCAGCAGCACCACCACGAATGGCGAGCAAAAGAGCGCGCTCGCGGCCATGAGCAGGATCATCCGGTAAGTGGGAGCATCCCCGCGCACATACCGCCATCCGTCCGCGAACCCCGTGCGGCGCGCGTGCTCCTCCTCGTCGGTCCCGCGCGGACGCCCTGGCAACGTCGCCAGAATGATCAGGGGTCCGAGGAAGCTGAGGGCATTTGCGTAGAATGCCGACGCCACGCCGAAGCTGGCCACCATCACGCCTGCCAGCGCGGGCCCGATGATGCGCCCCGCATGAAACACCGAGCGATCCAGCGCCACCGCAGCGCTCAGCTTCTCTCGCGGCACCAGGGAGGGCAGCAGCGCCGAATAGGCCGGGCTCTCGAAGGCGTGGGTCACTCCCAGCACCACCGCCACGCACGTGAGCTGCCAGATGTGCAAAGCCCCCACGTGGATCAGCCGTCCGACCAACAGCGCGAGCAAAGCCTGCAGCGCAACCACGACGAACAGGATCTTCCGCCGGTCCGCGCGGTCCGCTAGCGATCCTCCCCACGGTCCGAACAGCGGAATCACGATCATCAGCGCGAAACTGATCAGCGCCTGCTCCAGCGAGGTCTTCGCCTGCTCCTCCACCACGAATTGCTGCGCCTGCGTCTGCATCCAGGCCCCGATCATCGAGATGAACTCGGCAGCCATGAACCGCGCGTAGACGCCAATGCGCAACACGCTGACCGAATGCCGAAACGTGCTGGCTTCCGATTCCATTCGAGAACGCGCAAGAAAGCCGGGGAGGGAAGGGGAGTAAACTGGGAAAGTGGATGGCTTGCCAAAGACTCGCCGCACCCTTGGGACATGAAAAGCGAGCACAAGAAAAGCCGGTCATCTGAGCGCAGCGCCGAGGGAACGAGCCCCGGAGTCGAAGGTCCCCCAGCCATCCGCGACGGAGCCATCGACGAGAGTCAGCCTTGCATACTGAGCCACTCCCTTCTTCCACAGAAAAGCCCCGATCCACGCTGAAGCAGTCAGCCAGAGACCCAGGAAAATACAGGTCTTGATGCAATGTTCATGGCTTCGTGGCTTCCTGCTTAAAGTTTGCCGAAGCAATCCACAGGCTTCTGGTGACGCCCGCGATTTCACCCTGGAAAATCGCAATTCGGGACACGCCGCGCGGCATTCGACACCCGTCGCGCGGCATTTGAGCTGGCCCGCGCGGCATTTGACCGTGAAGAAATTCTGTTTTTGTGAGGCCGCGCGGCGTTCGTGGCACAAAATCCAGCGTTCGAGCTGCCCCGCGCGTCGTTCTGGACGC
>CBHXZU010000596.1:0-4397 GCA_966125105.1 uncultured Prosthecobacter sp. | reverse complement strand
CCTTGCCGAGCGCAGGTTTCACCATAGCCGCGAATGCGTAGTATGGCTTTTACATGGGAGCAATGCCGAAACAGAGAATCGTGCGGACACCCGTGTTCCCGCGCGCTACAGCCCGCGGCGTGCTGTTTGAGCAAATCATTGAAGTCGTGGACCCCGAGCCGCATTCGGCTGCTCTCAATATGGCGATCGATGAAATTCTGCTTACGACCGCCGCGACCCCAATTCTCCGGGTCTATCAATGGAGCCAGCCCTCCGTTTCCTTCGGCTACTTCAGCAAACACGCCGAAGTTGTCGCGCAGTGGCCGACGCGCGACGCGGTCCGTCGCTGGACCGGTGGCGGAATCGTCCTCCATGGCGAGGACATCACCTATTCCTTGATCGTCCCAAAGCCCCATCCTTTCGCCAGCGGACGAGCAGGGGAGTCCTACCGCGCCGTGCATGAGTGCCTCGCCGCCTGGATGAAAAACCGCGGCCTGCGCGTATCGCTTACGGATGGCGCGGTAAAGCAATCCGACGAATGCTTCGCCAATCCCGCGCCGCACGACATCGTCGCCGGGGAACAAAAAGTCTCCGGCGCGGCGCAGCGCCGAACCCGCGCCGGCTTGCTCCATCAAGGAAGCATCCAGCCGATCCCCGCCGGTTTCCGCGATGAGGCGAAGACGCTCTCCTCAGCTTTCTCGCAACGAGTCGAACCGCAGGAGCTCACGGCAGTTCAGCTCCACGCCGCCGAAGCTTTGGCCGCGGAAAAATACGCCACGGCCGAGTGGCTCCGCCGCTGGTAAACCTAGCCATTTGGCGACATTGACGGAAACCGGTCGCCCTCTACGTTCGCGTCCCGCATGAGTCTGACTCCCGGCACGGCCTTCCGCTTCCTTGTCCCGCTACTTTTCGCGACCACCGCGCTTGCCGAGGACGACGCCGCTCGCCGAGGGGAAACCACTTACCTCCAGCGTTGCGTGATTTGCCACGGCACGGAAGGCCTCGGCGTGCCGGGGCAATTCCCACCGCTTGCAAAATCCGATTGGCTGACCGGCCAGCGCGAACGCTGCATCCGCGCCCTGTGCGAAGGCCTGAGCGGAAAGATCCGCGTGAATAATGCCGACTTTGAAGGCGCGATGCCCGCGCAAGCGCTGAACGACCAGGAAGTCGCCGACGTCCTCAACCACGTCGGCCGCTCGTGGGGAAACAAGACCGCGGCCTTCACCGCCGATGAAGTGAAGGAAGTCCGCGCCAAGACCCGCTTCCCCACTTACGAGATCCTCGCGAAAGCCTCCGCTTACCAGGAACTGCCGAAGCCACCCGCGGGTTATGCATTGAAGGAAGTGATCCGCCTTCCCGAGGGCGAGTTTGGCGCGCGTTTCGCCGGTGATGGAAAGACCGCGAAAGTCTTCATCCTCACGCAAGTCGGCACCGTCTGGAAACTCGATGGCGACACCGGCGCGCTGGAGAAAGTCTTCAGTCCTTCCGATTACATCGACGTAAAACGCGGCGGCGTGCAGGCGCTCGGCATCTGTCTCGGCCCCGATAAGCGCCTGTGGATCTCGACGAACCAGCAGATCAAGCGCGGTGAACAATACCCGCTGAATGAAGTCGTCATCTACCGCACGCCGCCGATCGGCGAAGACGGCAAGTTTGGAAAGCCCGTCGCGTGGCTCATCGATCACTACGCGCACGGCGGCGGATTTACGCACGGCGTCTCGCATCTCGCCTTCGGTGCCGATGGTTTCCTCTACGTGAGCAGCGGCTCGCGGACCGATGGCGGAGAGAAGCCGCCGAATCATCCCGATTCACCCGCGGGCGAAGCCCCGATCACCGCATGCCTGTGGCGTCTCGATCCCAAGAGCGAGCGTCCGCAGATCGAGATCTACGCCCGCGGACTGCGTAATCCCTACGGTTTTGCGTGGGACAATGCCGGGCGACTTTTCTCAGTGACCAACGGGCCCGATGCCAACGCGCCCGAGGAAATGGACCAGGTTGAGCAGGGAAAACACTACGGTTTCCCGTATCAGTTCTCCGACTGGCCCGTCGCGCCCGGAAAGCCCTATCCGCACACGCCCGCGCCATCGCCGGGACAAGTCTTCACCATGCCGGTGAAAAATCTCGGACCCGCTGGCGGCGCCGCGGGCGGCCGAATCTCGACCTTCGACCCGCACAGTTCGCCCGCAGGGATGATTTGGTGCGGCGACGATTTCCCGGCGCCACTCGGCGGAGGCTTCCTCATCACGCGCTACGGCAACCTGCTCGGCGCCGACCGCACCGGCATCGCCAACGACGTGGGTTTCGACGTCCTCAGCGCGCATTTGCAAAAGACGGCCGACGGTTGGACCGCGCGCACGGAGACGATCCTCGCGCCGCTCGGGCGCCCGCTGGACGTCATCCGCGTCGGCCCCGGCCGCGCCTTCATCCTCGAATACACGCGCCCCACAAACTTCAAGGAAGGCCTCGGCTGGCTGAGCGGACGCGTGATCGAATTGCGGGCGGTCGACAAGTAGTACACGGCTACATCCGCGACTTTCGAATAAAGCTCCGCCGAAAGCATATACCGATTCGCGAGCGCGCCTGCGGAAAGGAGCGCGGATCTCCGATCCGTGGGGCGGGATCGCTGGAGCGGAGCTGTTTGCGTTATCCGGAAACGTCTTTTCCACGACGCTATAATCCAATCACTGTGAGCGGCCTCGGCCGTCGACTGCGAGGATTCGAAATCCAGAAGTCGCTTCGGGTCAATCGGGACGGCGATTGTTTGTGGAGAGAGTTTTTACCGCGGTTTCGTCCGTTTTCCCGCGTGTTAAATCTCGGTCGCACCGGCGATCGGCAGATCGCGCGGCCGTTCTGTTCGGTTCCGCGCGTGTTTCATCGGTTGAAGTGCGCGCTGCAAGGGCCTTCCCGTGCGCGGCGGCTCCTTAATTGTCGTGTTGATCTCCAATTTCGTCCCGCCACTCGCTCTCGCCGCACGTTCAGACTCCTGTTTTAGCGCGTCAAACTCCTGAGAACCGAAGGCAAACGACCCTTAAGCTTGGTGGGACTCCAATGAGCAGAAGCAAGACGCCGATTTTGTAGTTTTATTCGCCGCTATCGTCGATTTGGACTCCAGGGAAGTTGGGTGAGGCTCCAAAAAAGTTGCGTTAACCCTCGGTGGGCGATATCGTTTCGCCCTCCACACCACGATGTCCAAAAGCGAGACCACCAAATCCACTGCCGGGCTGAACCTGGAGAAGATCCTATCATGCGTCAGCTCGATCCATCGCTGGCGATTGCTCGTCGAGCTGGCGAAGGGCGAACCGCTTCCGGCGTCCGTCCTGGCAAGCCGTGTGCGGCTGTCGGCGCAGGCTGCGTCAAAGCACTTGGTCCTGATGCACGACGCAGGGCTCCTCGAGCGTGGATACGGTAAACTCTACCGCATCGTGCAGCGCTTCCTCCGCCCTGGTGAACCCGTCCTCGACTTTGGCGCGCTCGTCCTGCACCTCGACTACGCCGACCCAGCCCGGAAATAGCCGATTGGATTAAACACGGCGCACACGGGGAGCACGCGAAGATATAACCGCGACGACGCGACGAGCGCGACGGAAACTGCAATTGAGGGGACTACGAAGGACGCGAAGGGCAATGCAGAGGAACCGCGGCGGTCGCGGCGGAGGCATTTTAACCACGGAGCACACGGAGCACACGGAGCGCACGGAGCACACGGAGCACACGGAGCACACGGAGCACACGGAACACACGGAACACACGGAGACGGCTTCAGACCGGCGACGTTCTCCGTAAGTTCCGCACTGCTATGCGTGGAGGTGTGTGTCGGCGCGGTGCTTTTGAGCGCTTTATCCGAAATGTAGTTCCACCTCCCCGGCATGTAAGGTCAGAACAATGTGCGAGCGCGCATGCGAAGGGAGCATGGGCCTCCGGCCCGTAACGGGAAGCTGTCCAAGCACGAGGCGCATTATTCCGGGATTCCTCGTGAATGAGACACGATTATTGATGCTGCCGCAGGACAGAAGGCGATTCCCGACAACTCGTTCTACTCATTTTGCCAGGATCCCAGTTACGGGCCAGAGGCCCATGCTCCTTTGGTTGCAGCTTCGCCGCACCAGGTCTTTCGTAGTTACCCCGTGCATTTTTCCGCCGCGCTCGCTGCGTCGTCGCGGTTTTATATTCGCGGCCCCCGCCGTGGTTAAATCTACAGCGTCGCGGACCAGAAGCGCTTTGCGGCTTCCTGCCAGTCGCGGTTCGCGACGGCGGAGATGGCTGCGGCGCGCATTTTGAGACGCAGCTTGGGATCCACCGCCAGCTTGATCGTCGCAGCAGCAAACGCATCCACATCGTACCCCCGCGTGATCTCCCCGGTGACACCCGGTTGCACGAGATCCTTCGGCCCGCCGACATCGCTCACCACGCACGGAAGT
>CBHXZU010000595.1:0-4400 GCA_966125105.1 uncultured Prosthecobacter sp. | reverse complement strand
AGACTAAAAGCCGGTAAATGGAGGCGGCAATCCGATGAATGGAGGGTTAGCGCTAGTAAATGGAAAGTAAGGTCCTGGTAATGGAAAGTAAACTCCTGTAAATGGAAAGTGGACACCCGTAAATGGATGAGAAACTCCTGTTAGCGGGAAGTGAACGCTTCACAACCGGCGCAGTGCGCCTGTTGGACCAACGGGCGCGCGAATGGAACTTGGGCACGCGGTAAAGGTCTGCGAGGCACATGGCGTGGCCGTGGTTCTGACGGCCGCGGAGCGCCCGCGCTTGACTCGTTTCCAGCGAAGCTGTTCAGGCGACGTTCCGTCCCATGAATCGCCGCGCGTTTTTCCACTCCACTGTCGCCGCCACCCTTGCCGTTTCGCTCAGCGCCTTCGCGCAGAGCGGACGCATTCCCAAAATACTCCTGCGCAATGCCTGGCAGAGCCAAAACATCGGAGACATCGCCCATTATCTCGGCTTTCTCGAGTTGATCGAGAAACACGGGATCGAGGCGGAAATCCGCCTGTGGCCCGGCAATCTTGGGAACGGAGCCGATGCGCTGCTTGCGAAACGTTTTCCAAAGGTCATCGTCCTCAAGGGCAAGGAAGAGATCAGCAAGGCCATCGCTGAATGTGACTTCTTCCTCCACGGCTCGAGTTCCGGTTTCGGCGCGTGGAAGGATGTGGCGCGCTGGCGGAAGGAGACGGGCAAGCCGTTCGGCGTGCTCGGCATTTCTCTCACGTCGACCGAACCCGAGCTCATGCAAACGCTCGGCCAGGCGGACTTCGTTTTCTTTCGCGATAGCGTGTCCCTGCAGAAAGCCAAGGAACTCGGCTGCAAGGCGCCAATCATGGAGTTTGGTCCGGACACCGCGTTTGGCATCGTGAACCTCCGCAACGACGAAGCAGCGACCGCGTTCCTGCGCGAGCATGGACTGGAGGAGGGAAAGTTCCTGTGCTGCATCCCGCGCTTTCGGTGGACTCCGATCTGGACGATTCACAAGGAGCGGCCCGTCGATGAGAAGAAGCTCGCTCGGAACAACGAGATGAAGGATCGCGACCACGCGCCGCTGCGCGATGCGATCGCGGCCGTCGTGCGCGAGACCGGCATGAAAGTGCTCGTGACGTGCGAAGACCAAACGCAGATCACGCTCGGAAAGGAAATGCTGGTCGATCCGCTTCCCGAAGACGTGAAGAAGAACGTCGTCTGGCGCGACCGCTACTGGCTCACCGACGAGGCGCTCAGCACCTACGTCCGCAGCGCCGGCTTATTCGGCAATGAAATGCACAGCCCCATCATGTGCATCAGTAGCGGCGTCCCCGCCGTTGTGTGCCGCTTCGATGAACAGACCAATAAGGGCTTCATGTGGCGGGATATCGGGCTGAACGACTGGCTCTTCGATTTGGATAAGCCCGATGAAGTCGCGCGCATCGCTCCGACGGTCCTCGCCATCGCCAAAGATCCCACCGCTGCGAAAGCCAAAGCCGCGAAGGCGCGGGACGTCGTGCGTCAACGACAGACCGAAGAAATGCGCGCGCTTACGGATGCACTTAAGAAAGCGACGCGCGCGTAGAGCGCGCTATCGCGCAACTGTCTTGGATTGCGCGCCCGTCAGGATCCGCAGGATCTCCGCCGTTGCGTTCGGATGCCGATACGCGGCGTGGTCAGCGGGCACGATGAGCTCGGAGGCGACGCCATCGAGGTGACTGCTTGTGTATGGGACGACACCGTCGCTGCTCGTTGCGAGCGGGCCTTTGCGGCCCCGATTTCCGATGATGCTGTGAATGGTCACGCCGCGCGCGAAGGGAAGCGCGTTGAGCAGCGGCAGCATCGGATGATTCGGCGAAAGAGTGTCGATGCTCGTGAGCTTCCCGCGGGAAAGCGCGTCGCGGAACTCCGGTTGGAGTGCTTCCGGATTGTCGCGATGGATGCGAGCGTAAAGGGACGTGAACGCTTCCGGAAGGCCGGTCAGGGTATCTCCAAACCAGCCGACGAATCCCCGCGCCATGTTGCTCCCGCGGTGCGGTGTCGCGATGAAGATCACGTGGCGGACATCCCTCCGCGCTTTCCAATGCAGGATGTTGTTCACTTCGGCGCGGTCTTCAGCGGCTCCCTTGAGCGCCGTGGGCGGAACTTGGAAAACCTTGTTCCAGGCGGCTTCGCCCGAATTGGTGATCAAGGTCCGCGTCAACAGTCCGCCCATGCTGTGGGCGACAATCTGGAGGTTGGCGGAAGCCGGGTCTTTTCCAGCTGGATCGAGTTGCGCGCGGGCTTTTGCGAGTTGTTCGCGAAACGCCTTCGCCGTGTAGAGAAATGGGGCGGAGGTGGGATAGTGATAGTGCCAGATCTGGTAGCGCCGGCGAAACTCGGCATTGCCCCAGAGATCGTTTGTCACGTTGGCCCACGTGAGCGGTGTGGAGAGCAGGCCATGGACAAAGATCACCGGCGTCTTCTGCGGATCATACGGCTCCATCAGGAATAACCCGCTCCCCCGACGTTTCGCCTCACGGCTGCCGGTAAGTCCGCCGAATCCAAGCGTGGCGAGACGGCCGGCTTTACCGACGAGTTGAGCGAGAGGGGCACTGAAATCCGCTGCCAGCTCGGAATGCCGGCACGGATCTTTGAGTGACAGCGTGATCTTCTTTCCAGCGCTCACGGTGAAGACCGCGGTTACCGGGCGTGTGATCAGCTCAGGCGGATACAGGGTCTCGATCGGCTCGCGATGCCGGTTTTCGCGGCAGCCGACTAAGGCCACGCCGAGTCCATCGCGGGTAATGCGATGCTCGAGTCCGCGCACGTCGTACTTCGCTGCGGGGAGGAGCGCATCGAAGTAGCCGCGCTTCCATTCGCTGGTCACTTCCAGAGTCCATTCACCAATATGGCGAGGCCCGGATTCGAAAGCCGGATCCCAACGTTCCATAAATCGCTGGCCCGCGCTCTTGCCCGCGGGAGACTCCGGAGCCGACGCGATCTCTGAAAGCAAGGATTCAAGCGACTCCGTCTTGTGCACGAGGCGGAGCGGTTTCGCGATGTGGCGGAGCGCCGCCGGCGTCGCCGTGCAACCGCTGAGCGCAACCGCCAGGCAAAACGCAAACCACCATAAGCGCGGACGAGTCATCGGTAGTTGGTTACATCCGCGAGCGGGTGTCCTGTCAAAACCCCGCGAAGCGGCAAACTTGTGGCATGGCTTGCCAAAGCTGCTTGAGAGACGAGCCAATCACCGGAGATCGCTGATCTCTACAGGCCTGCTGCTAGCGCCGACCCTTCCGCAGATCGAGTCGTCCATCGCAGCGCAAGCCACGCCACAAAGTATGCGCTTCGCGATGTCGTCAGTGAATCGCTCCCATCGCCCCGGCGCGGAAGTCTGCAAAGGCCGCGTGGATCTCGGCCTCGGTGTTCATGACGAATGGACCATAACCCGCGATCGGTTCATCGATCGGTTCCCCGGTGAGCACGAGCAGCTTGGTCTCACTCTTCGCTGTCACGGTAGTTCCTGCGCCGGCACGCTCAAAGATAAGGAAAGCACCTTCTTTCGCGGTCTTGCCGGCGACCTCAATTTTCCCGCTAAGCACCAGGATCGCCGACGTGTGTCCTTCGGAAAGGGGAAGATCTGCAGTCTTCCCTGGATTCAAACGAACATCCCAAAGGTTGATCGGCGTGAACGTGCGCGCCGGGCCTTCTTTGCCAGCAAGCGCGCCCGCGATCACGCGCGCTTCGCCGGAATCTTCCGGCAGCGAGACCGTAGGAATGTCTGCCTTGAGCAGTGTCTGGTAACCCGGTTTCGCGTTCTTGTTCTTCGCGGGCAGGTTCACCCAGAGCTGCACCATCTCGAGAGTTCCGCCGGCACGGGCGAAGTCCGTGCTGTGGAACTCCTCGTGAACGATGCCGCCCGCGGCCGTCATCCATTGCACGTCGCCGGGACCAATCTTCCCGCCTCCGCCGCTCGAATCCCGGTGCTCGAGTTCACCTTGGTAAGCGATGGTCACCGTTTCAAAGCCGCGATGCGGATGCGCTTCGACACCCCGACGCTCCGTTCCGGGCGGGAATGCCTTCGGCGCCGCATAGTCCATGAGCAGGAATGGGCTGAGTTCCCGTCCAAGCTCGTTGTAGGAGAAGACGGAACGAACCGGGAACCCGTTCCCGACCCAGTGAGTCTCGGAACTTTGCAGCACCTGTGTGAGCTTCTTCATGGATCGAAGTATTCAGCCGTTCGCCCATTTCGGAACTACTTCGTTTGTCTGCTGAGCATGCTTAACGCGTATGCTCGAAGGCCGAGTAAACGTTTGGAGGGCGACCGGGGAGGATGGAAAGGAGGCACCCGAGCGAGGTTTTCCCGTCCGATGGTATTCCTCGCCGCGAATTGCATTTCGTTTTTCGCCCATTAAATACCACGCGCACATGAACA
>CBHXZU010000594.1:0-4404 GCA_966125105.1 uncultured Prosthecobacter sp. | reverse complement strand
CGGATTGCGGATTGCGGATTGCGGATTGAGCGCGGCTTGGCCGCCTAGGGGAGAATGGGCTTTCCAGCCCGTTTACAAGAGACGCAGCAAGCAGCGTTGCTGACGACATAGGATAAGCCGGGCTGGTTCCGATAAGGAGCCGGCCCGGCTCATTTTTTTGTGGCAAGTGGCGGTTGCAGTTGGAAGCGAAGATGAGCTCCGCGAGGAACTCCCGCCCTACTCAGCTCTGGCGAGCAAGCCACTCGAATTGTGGCTTCGCCGAAGGCTAGGGCTGCCCGGTCTCGCGCCGCTTTTTGTAGGTTTCGGCCCGCTCCCGAATCACGCCGGCTTTCACCATTTCATCCGCTGTCATCCGTCCGGCGAAGTCATTGGTGGATTTCAACCACCGGTCCATTTCTGCGCGCAGCTCTGCGAGCTTCTCGGCGTGCGCGGAGTCGTTGACGATGTTCTTCACTTCGTACGGGTCGGCTTCGCAATCGTAGAGTTCTTCGGCCGGTTTCTTTTCCGCGAAGAAGATGGATTGCACGGCGTTCAGCTTCCCCGCGGCAAAGGCCTCGCGCCAAGCCTTCATTGTCCCGCCTTGCTCCATGTAGGCAATACGTTGCGCATAGGGCAGCTCGGGCATGAAGTTGCGAATGTAACGGTAGTGGCCGTCGCGGACGCTGCGGATGCGGTCGAGCGTTTCATCCATGTAGTCGCGGTGGGCGTGCACGTATTTGCGCGGCTCTGCGGGCGCGCTGCCATCGGGCATCAGCATCGGCCGGCCTTCCAGGTCCTCCGGGACCTTGCCGGTCGCGAGCGAGACAGCCGTTGCGGTGAGATCGAGGAATTCCACGAGGTCATCGCGCACGGCGCCTGCCTTCACTTTTCCCGGCCAGCGGACGATGAGCGGCACGTGGGTGCCGGTGTCGTTTACCCAACGTTTGTAGCGAGGCATGCCGCGGCCGTGATCGCCGGTCATGAAGACCACGGTGTTTTGCGCGAGCCCGTTGCGATCGAGGTAAGCGAGGACGTCGCCGACATTGTAGTCTACGGTCGTGACGAGGTCGTAGTAACGCGCCAGTTCTTCACGGACGATTGGCAGGTCGGGGTAAAATGGCGGCAGGACCATCTTCGCGGGGTCGCGGCGTTCCTCCGGCTTCAGTCGGGCGGTGTTTTCAGCGTATTTGTTCCCGTCGTTCCGAACCTGGCTCTCGTGGCTCACTGTGAAATTGACATAGGCGAAGAACGGTTCCGGCAATTTCGGCGCGTTGGCTCCTTTGTGCCACGCCATGCGCGAGGTGGCGAAGCCCTTGGGCTCGTCGAAATTGAAGTCCGTCTTTCCCGGCCACGACACGTGGTATCCGGCGTCCTGCAGGCGCTGCGTGAAGGTAACTGGCGGATTGATCAACTTGCTCCGCATGTGCTGCGTGCCGATCGAGATTGGGTAGCGGCCGGTGATCAGCCCGCTGCGGCTCGGTGCGCATACGGCGCAATGGGTGAACGCCTTGGTGAACCGGGTGCCTTCCTTGGCCAGGCGATCCATGTTCGGGGTGATGGCGTTTTCATCGCCATAGCAGCCCTGCTCGGGGCCCATGTCTTCGCCGACGATCCAGACGATGTTCGGGCGATCCGCGGCATGGGTGGTGAAGGCGAGCGCGGTGAAGAGAAGCGCGAGGAGGCGTTTCATGGTGAGGAATAGACAGCGCGAATACGCGCGATTGCCCGGTAATTATCGCCAGGCCTTTCTGCGCAAGGCAATCAAGAGTGCGCCTGTCCACAGCAGTGCCAATGGCGCAAGGCTCCAGCGGCTCGCGGGGAAGAGGAACTCTCCCGCATTGAACGATGCCCACGTAGCGTGGAGCGAGCGCGGCTCGGACTGCTGGAAGAGACCGCCTTCCGCCGCCCCTACGACATTCACCGATACCGGACCCCACATCGCCGCGAGCGGCAACGGATCCGCGTCGCCCTTCATCACGCGTTCCCACGCGGCCGTATCATCAAAGCCGGGATTGGTGGACGAGTTTGGCTCGGATTGCCGCCGATACGGCGCGTTTTCCTTAAACTCCGCTTTGATTACCGGCCATGCGCGCCCCGAGGAAAACAAGGGCCAGGCATACTTCCACACGATGCTGTTTCCCCACAGCTTCTCCTTCCATTCATCGGGATGGTTTTGCCAGGCGTGGTCGCTGACCCCGAGTGGACTCATCGCGTCGGTCGCGGCGAGCAGCGTCTGCTGAACCACGCCGATGAGGCCCAGGGCGGTAACGGCGATCGGCCAGGCGGCCAGCGCAGGAACGAGCGCGAGGGAGAGGAATGCGATCGCGGGAATGAGGTAGCGCGGTCCCGATGAGTTGCCGCCGTGAAATCCGTTGAAGCAGATATTTACGAGGAAGAAGAAGGCGGCGATGGCGACGATCACACGCCGTTCCGCGCGAAGCTTCTCCGGCCATCGCGCGAGTGCCGCGACCGCAAGAATGAGCGCCGGTGAAAGCATGAAGATCCCGCGCCAGGGCGAGATGGTGACTACCTGCATCGCAAACCACGACGGCGCCGTGAACATTCCAAGGAAAGCCGGCGCGGTTTCCTTGAACATCGGGTTCTGAAAATCCGTGTTCAATGTGAACGGCGAGCCGAGCGCGACGGTGTTGTACGTGAGCAGGACGATTGCCGGCGGCAGGACTCCGACGAGATACTTCCACGCATGACTGCGCCGGCGCGCCAGCGCCCAGATGCCGAAGGCCACGCCGGGAAGCGCGGCGAGATAGTTCGTCACCGCCGCGACCCCGGCCAGCGCGCCCGCGAGGATCGCGCGATCACGACGGATGGAAAGAAACGCCCCGAGGAGGAGAGCGGTCGTCAGATTGTGATCAAAGAGCAGCGTTCCGAAGGGAAAGAAGGTCGTCCCGAAGCCGAACAGCACGGCCGCGCCAAGCGCAGCGCCCTTATTTCCTGGAAATAGATCCGCGCCGATGCGCCAAAGCAGAACCACAGCGATCGCCGAAGCGAGGCCCACGGTGAACATCGAGCAGAGCCAGAGATTCACATTCAGCACCCACCAGTGATCCGGATCGAAGCCGAAGGCCCGCTCGAGATGATAGGTGACGAAGTAGACGGGGACCGCAATCAGGGAGGTGCCGGGCGGTTTGTTCGAATAGAAATGCCCGTCGGGACTGAAGCCCACGTCGCCCGAGACACCCACTTTATCGAGTGCCACGGGGGTTCCCCAAACGGGCGAAGGGGCGCTTGGCCAAACGGTGACTGGTTTTGCCGGATCTTTGAGGGACCAACATAAGATGCGGGTTTCCCCATCGCGGACGTAGCTGGCATCCTTCACGCCCTCGCGAACGCGCAGATCTCCATCGGCCCGGTAAACGAGGAAGTTATCGATCGCAAAGCGCCCTTCCTCGACGATTGCCCGCACCTCCGCGAAGCGCGCATTTTGGTTCCAGCCGCCGCCTTGATGGAACCACCCGAAGGTGATCCAGCAGAGGAGGAAGAGCAGTATTTGTGGGCGGACTGGCAAGAGGGGACCGTGATTAGCCCAGCACCCGGGGGAGTGGCAAGCGGGGCGCCCGGATTGACCGGATCGCGGTGCTGGCCGCCTCGGTTCCTGTCGCTCCGCCACCTGGGGCCGTCGCAACGGATTGAAGAAGGCCCTGTTCCTGCTTATGGATCGGCAACTTCGACCCTTCCACACTGACCGACCTGCATGTCCCTGTCCGCTACCAGCCCGCGTGATTCGTCCGAGGACGTCACTTCTCGTGAAACCTCAGCGCTTTCCGCCGATCGTGCTCCGGACACGCTCTTTAACCGATATCGCACCGTGCGGGAGCTGGGCCGTGGCGGCATGGGCATGGTCATGCTCGCTCACGACACCGTCCTGAATGTGCCCGTCGCACTGAAGCTCGTTCCTGAGGTCGTGCTCCGCGACAGCGAGGGCATCATCGACTTGAAAAAAGAGGTCCTGCGCGGGATGGAGCTCACGCACCCGAATATCGTGCGCGTTTTCAGCTTCGAGCAGGATGCCTCGGCCGCGGTGATCGTGATGGAGCACGTGCAGGGCGAAAATCTCGCGCACAAAAAGGCGCAGCGGCCCAACCGGTGCTTCGATTGCGAAGAGATCCTGCCGTGGATCGAGCAGCTTTGTTCGGCGCTGGATTACGCGCACACGGAGGCGCGGATCGCCCACCGCGATCTCAAGCCGAGCAACCTCATGCTTAATTCCGCTGGACGGCTAAAGATCGCGGACTTCGGCATTGCCTCGAGTTTGAGCGATACCTTGAGCCGGGTTTCGGTGCGGGCCGACACGTCGGGGACTCCGCCCTACATGAGCCCGCAGCAGGTGAAAGGGGAGCGCCCGACCCACCTCGACGATATCTATTCGCTCGGCGCCACCGTGTACGAGCTCCTCACCGGGAAACC
>CBHXZU010000593.1:0-4424 GCA_966125105.1 uncultured Prosthecobacter sp. | reverse complement strand
GTTTCGTCGCCCAGTTTCTCACGATTGCGCAGAAAGATCTGCTGGGACTCAGTCCTTCAGGCGAGTTCCTGACCGATCTCGGCATTTACGCGGGTGTAATCGCGCCGCGTAACACGCTGCTCCAGCTCATCCTGATGGTTCCATTTCTTCCGATCCTCGTGAAGCGACGCACCGCGCTCGATACGCTGGTCGTCACCGGGTGCGTCGGCTTGGGATTCGCGCTCCCGGGCACCCTGGAGCTTTGCAGGCAACTGGCGCCCGCTGATTCGATGGGCCGCCTCCTCACTTCCAACTTCTTTCACTTTGCCGCCGCTGCGCTGATCGGCCTCGCCATCTGCCGTTGTTTCAATCGCGAGCCCGGCAGCCTCACTTCGGCGATCGTCACGATCACTTCGGTGATGCTTACCCAGGGCGTTTACGACGCGTTCACCCGAATCCCGGGCGCGCACGTGCTCGTGGTGCTGGCCACGATCGCCTTCCTGATCCTCTCCCGCGTTTTCTTCATCGAACTGCGAAATTGGCGCGATTCGTTTACCGACCAGTGCTTCCTCGGCGCCACGCTCGTGATCAGCTTGGGCGCGCTCGTCGCCACCGTGCTGGTCGCAGCGGCCTCGGAGCACGGTTTCGAAACCGCCTCCGCCGCCCTGGCGCGCAATCTTCCGACGCTCCTGATGGTGAGTGTCGTCTTCTTCGGGCAGTTCAAGCGCGGCTTCGCCGCAATCGGCAGCGATCTCACCACTCCTTCTCGTTCATGATTCTCTTCTACGTTCTCGGCTCCCTAGCCCTCATCCTGAACATCGTTGGGCGCGTCCTGATTTTGCGGCGCGACGAACAAATGAGCGATGGCTGGCAACGCGCGCTCAAGCTGGTTCCCGGCGCCGACCTGCTATACCTGGTCTTCCGGTGGGAAAAAGCGCGCGTCGGGTGCCTCGTGTGCGGTCTCTCGATCGGCGTGGCACTGCCCGTTGCGCACCATTTCCTCGGCATTTACGCCAAAGATTTCGCGGCGCTCCTGGGCACTTCCAACGCCAACACGGCTAGCACCGGAACGACCGACCTGAAGAAACTCGCGGCAGCAAAAGAGCGAAAGCTCACGGAAGTGAACCAGTATCTCACACAGTGGTACCAAACCATGACCGTGAAACAGGGCTTCCTGTGCGACGAGATGCCGGAGGAAACCATTGAATACAACCGCATGGCGGCCGCCTACCAGAGCCTGATGCGCGTGTGGAAAGCCGAGCGCCAGGAGACCGATGCTCTCAAGGCCCGGCTCTGATCAGCGGAGATCGATTAACCCCCGCTAAGCAAACCAGATTTGCGATTCGAAGGACGTCGTCCTTCGACAAGAAAATCTCTCAAACGAGTCCGAGGACGTCCTCATTCGGCAAGGAAATCGGATTTTCTGGTCGAAGGACGTCAGCTTTCGACCATGCATTCTAGCGCGACCGTGGCGTTTAGGCTCGAAGTTCACAATCCCGCACCCGCCGCTTTTCGCTCGCCGGTTCCGATATGCGTCGAGCTCTTTGCGGGCTGCCGCCGCTTACGGTGCCAATTCCAAAGCGATCGACTTCATCGTCGGCTTTGCCTGACACTCGATAACGTAAGAGTCCTCCAGCTTCTGCGCGATGTGCACGTCCTGCTTCGGTGTGCCATTCTCTTCCCAAGAGTAGGTCACCTTCACCGGGCGGAATCCACCTGCCGGCTCGGCATAGTCAGCATCGATGCGGAGGTTTTGCAGCAAGGTCGTATTGCGCTGAGTTCCGGCAAGCTTGACCTTGGCGGCGCGGGTGCCGGGCGGGATGTTTGAAACACTCGTCGCGCGCCCCATGCCCGCGAATGGGCCGGCGAAGCGATCCACGGGTTGGAACGTCCGGCCTTCGTCGAATGACACCAGCACGTCCCATGCGTCCCGCGCGTCGCGGGCGCGATAAAAAGCCGCGATCCGCAGCTGCTTCATGTCGCCGGGCGTTTGCACGGGGAAAGTGATTTCACCCGAGCCGCCGGTCACGTTCGCGGTCTTCGTTCCAATGTTCTTCGTCTCCGGATGATAGTCCGTGTAGACGATTTGCTTCCCGGCATTCTTCGCTTCCATCGAGCCCTCGAGCGTGATCGTTCCGCCGTCGCCACTGCTAAACTTGATCGTGTTTTTGCCAGCCGCGAGCGCAGGCAATGGCCGCTGCGAGTGCTGCACTGGGTGGCTGATGCGGAGCGTATCCATGCCCGTGCCTTTCCCATTCAAGACGAACTTCAAGCGGTAGTCATAGCGGCGGAAAACGAACGACTTCAGATCGATCTTTTGCTCGCCGCTCTGCGTGATCTTCGTGACGGGCTTCCAATCGAGCCCGTTGTTTTCGGAATACAGGATTTCGATGTTCCCGTCGGAAGGAACAACGGCATTCGCAACGATCTCGCCTCCCAAATACACGTAGCTGCTCGGCATCCGCAGCGTGAAGGAGCCTGGCTTTGCGGCATCTTTCACATGGACGGCCGGCTTCTGCTGATCGTCCGCGGTCGATGCCATATTCTCCACTTCGAGCGTGCCGCCCCGAAACGCGCCACTCGCGAGCGGCACGTTGTATTCATGGGTGCCGTTACCGATGCGGCCGTTGGCGAGATCGCCGTGCTTCGGCGAATAACGCAGACCGCCTTCGCCGACTTTGACCTTCAGCGCATCGGGCGCCTTCCCTTTGTCCATCTCGACGTGCAGGCCCTCGTTGGACCAGTTCCTCGTGAGCCGCTCGCCTTCGCGCAGCTGGATGTTCACCTGGTAGCCCTGGGAATACCCATTCTCGTAAGGGAAGAGCGTCTTTCCACTGTATTCCTCGATCGTCGAATACCAGCCGTGCGTCGCAGCGGGGAGCCACCCATTTTGATCGTAAAAAGCGCACCGCGATAGGATCTCCGGCCCGCCTTTCCATCCACCGCCGCGCATGAACCCAGTGAGCTTCTTTTCATTCCCGGCGAGCTCTTGATTCTTCGCCGCCCAATCCTTCACACCCGCAACGATCTCCTCCACGCCCGCCGGCGATCCATCGGCCTTTGGGAAAAAAGTGATCAGCGATGCATCGAGCAGCCGCCACGCGCCGTTGAACATGATCTCCGGCACGACGTGATGATGGATCGTCCACCCGCGCGCCTGCAGACCCGCATGGCGGGCAAGGCATTGCACATGCGCCGACGCAATGCTGCAGAACGAATAGCCGTAGACATTCATCCCCTTGATGGGATCGGCGACAAGGTCCCCTGCCTGCAGAAACTCGCTCGGCGGATTGTCCTGGTACTGGAACTTGAAAACCGATTGCCACACGGCCATCGCCTTCTCTTCCTCGGTCATTCCCTCGCGGATGAATGACTTCTTCCATGCATCCAGGCTCGAGACGTCTTCAACTTTGTCCGAGAGGACTTTGATATTCGACACGATGCCAGGACGCGGATTCTCCGCGGCGACGGCGGCAAGAAAAGTGAGCGGCAGCGTGAGAAGGCACGCTGCCGCATGACGGACTTGAGGCGCGTTCATGGTGGAAAGTTTCACGGTTTGATCATGTCGCCCGCAGTAAGCGGACGGTGCCGCGGGATCTCGCCTTTGAAATCGCCCAGGCTCGGCCATTGCATGTGCTGATCGAGATCAACCTCGGCGACGACGACGGTACCCCACTCTGCAGCTTGCGCGAGGGTCTTTCCCTCGTGGTCCCAGACGGCGCTCAGCATCCAATTCCGATCCGGTGCTTCGTAAGTGCTGCTGACTACGTAGACTTGGTTTTCGCAAGCGCGGGCCGCGGCGAGCAGCGGGTTGCATCCCCACACCGGCCACGCGATCACCTCTGCGCCGCGGTTGGTCAATTCGCGCGCGACCTCCGGGAAAAAGCCGTCGTAGCAAACCATCATCCCGAGCTTTCCGAATCGCGTGTCGAAAACCGGGTAATCCTTCCCCGGCATCACGCCGCCCGCGACTTCCGAGCGCGGCAGCGACACTTTGCGATACTTGCCGATGAGTTTGCCATCCGGCCCAAGCAAGGCCGCGACGTTGTAGATGAGGTGGTCCTCACGCTCGATGAGACCCGCCACGATGTAGAGGTTATGCTCGCGAGCGAGGGTGCCGAAATATTCCGTGGACGGACCGGGAACGGGCTCTGCGCATTCCGCGTAGGTTTTTCCGAGGCCGTAATAAGTCAGCGTCTCCGGCAGCACGACGAGATCCGCGCGCTTCTTGGCCGCATCGGCGATGAGTGGCGGAAACAATCGGCAATTCTCCGCCGGAGTTTTTCCACCCTGCGGACGGTAATGCACCGTCGCTAGGCGGGCTTTGCGGCCGACCGCTGAAGGCGCTGCTTCGAGACTCACATCACTCCACCGCACTTTTCCATTCGGTGCCCACTGCAGGTGCAGTTCGAGGCGCGCGCGGGTCGCGGCATTTGGCGCGCGAT
>CBHXZU010000592.1:0-4425 GCA_966125105.1 uncultured Prosthecobacter sp. | reverse complement strand
AAAGTGCTGCGAACGCTGATTTCTCCTCCCATGAGGTTGAGCAGTTGACGTGAAAGGTAAAGACCCAAGCCGGTCCCTTCGTAGACCCGGCGCGCTGAACCATCCACCTGCCGAAACGCTTGAAAAAGATTGCCGATCTGGTCTTCGCGAATGCCGATGCCGGTATCGGTAACGGTGATCTCCAGCCGATCGGACGCTGTCCGGGTGCTCACGCGAACCTGGCCTCGCTCGGTGAACTTGATCGCGTTCCCCACCAGGTTCAGAAGGATTTGAAACAGGCGGCCGCGATCCGTTTCGATTTCAATGTCGGGGTCACTCAAATCGGCAATCAGCTCCAGTTTCTTCGGCGCAGCCAGCGGTCGCACGCTATCCAGCACTTCGTTGATCACCTCAGCGACCGAGCAAACTTCGAAGTTAAGATCCATACGGCCGGACTCGATTCGCGAGAGATCGAGCAAATCCGTGATCAGCCCAAGGAGGTGCCGAGCCGCGGTGTACACCATGCCCAGTTGCTTCGACTGCTCGGGATTGAGCGGTCCGGCCAAACCCTGTCGCAGGACACCCGTAAAACCCAGGATCGAATTAAGCGGTGTCCGCAGTTCGTGGCTCATCGTTGCGAGGAATTCGCTCTTCAAACGATCGAGTTCCTTCAACCGATCGTTGGCGGCCCCTAATTCGAGAGTTCGCGCCGCGACCTTTGCTTCCAGGGTATCGTGGACCTCGCGAAGAGCGCGGGCCGTCTTGCGGTGTTCACAGACTTCGAGGCTGATTGCCAAAAGATCCGCCAATGACGATCCAAACGCTTCCTCGTCGGGCGTCCACACGCGGACGGGGCCGGTATGTTCCAGGCAAATCACCCCCACCAGTCGGCCCGATCGCCGGATCGGTGCATCCAGCATGGATGTGATTCCGAGCGGGATTGAATAATCCAGATTGAACTCGGCAGTACGTTTGTCGGCGCGAACGTCATGGGCGGCGATGCAGCGGCCTTCCGCCAGCGCAGCAAAATATTTGGGGTAACGCGACGACGAGAGCTCAACCATCGAGGAATGCTTCCCGGTCCTGCGTGAATAGAGATCCGCGGAGCGCAGACTCGCGAGGTTGTCGGAGAAGAACCAAATCCCCACTCGTTCAACATCGAGAGTTTCAGCTGCAGTTTCCGTGATGATTTGGAATGCCAACTCCAGTGTGGGGCCGATCAGATCGGGGGAATGAGAAAGCGAAGCAAGCGCGGCATTTTGGCGCTCGAGGCGCTGATAGGCCCGGTCGCGTTCGGTGATGTCGCGAGAAACGACGATCACTTTGGTCACGTTCCCTTCCGCATCGCAAATCACGTTTCCCTGGCTCTCGATGACGGCCACGGATCCTCCGCTCGTCATCAGCCGATACTTGGTTCGTTCGCCTTTGCCCGAGTCCACGGTGCGGCGAAACACCTGGAAAATTCGATCGCGATCGTCTGGATGGATTTCCGCGAATGAGTCGGTGTTTCGCAGGCTTTCCGGAGAACCCAGCACCGTCGCGTAGCTGGATGAATTATAGATTCGGCGCCCCTGGGGATCGAGGATCGCCAGGAAATCGGACATGTGGTTGGTGATGTGCTGAAAGATCTCCTCGTTCTCGCGGAGACGGAGTTCGGTGGCGGCGAGCTTTTCGACCTCGCGTTTTTGCAACCGGACATACCGGAAGATCCCAATAACAAACGGGATCATCAGCGCGATGTGACATCCCATGAGCCAGCGCCAGGTCCCCTCCAATTGAAGCCGCGCTGTTTCCAATTCCCGCGGGTCATTCCCGGCTTGTCGCAAATGGCGCTCTACATTCCACATCACCGCAGCCGAGGAGATTATCAGCAGCAGGGTAAGGGCCACAAACGCCAGCGCCAGCCAGCGCCACCGATATCGAAATCGGGGAGGGACTGCCATGAACTAGGAATAGGTAAAATTCTCACGTTCGGCAAGCTGCGAAGCTAGGCAGGATGCGTGCATCGGGCTAGTCGCCCTTAGTGGCTGTCCAAAAATCCGCGTTCTTGAGAGGCCGTGAAATTATAGGAGCAGTGCGTCGCAAACACGCTTGCGCCGTAGCACGGCTCGCCAGAGCGGTCAGGCGAGCCATTCAAAAGCGATTCTGCGCGCGGGGAGCGGGACTGAAATGGCATTCTCCCGCTTGGATGGAACGCAAATGCAGCTCTGGCGAGCCGCACTACGGCGCAAGCGTGCTTCCGACGCGCCAGTGATCGCTCATTCCTCAATCCCCATTATTGGACAGTCTCTTAGGCCCGCGGGGATTCGCAAATCGCGGCGCGAACGCGACCGGCTAAACCTCCATCAACTTCCACCGCGCGGGCTCTCCCTTTGCCAACGTCAGCCAGGCAAACGTATTTCCCGCCCCGCGCGATCGCGTGATGCATCCCGGATTGAGAAACCGGACCTGTCCCACCGTCTCATCCCTCGGAATGTGCGTATGGCCGTGGAGGAATAGGTCGCACTTTGGCGGGAGCTTCGTCGGGATGTGCTCGAGATGAATGCGGATTCCTTCCAGCTCGAAGTCGAGCGTCAGCGGCCAGCTCACCTCGTCATCGCAATTGCCGCGCACGATTCGAACCAACGTGATGCGCTCCAACTGCACGAGGATCGTCGGCGAGCAAACATCTCCCAAGTGCCAGATCTCGTCCGCGTCGCGGATGCGATCGATGACATTTTGAGGCAGTCGATTGTGGGTGTCAGAAAGAACCGCGATCCGCACGGCCGTTACTGCGGGGGCCCTTTCGGAGTCCCCTTGCGCGCAGACTGCTGCACCTCGTAGCTGTTCTGAATCACTTCGCGGATCCGGAGGGCTGGGAGTATTTTGTCGGTCTCCAGGTCAAGGTTTCCGTCCTTCCCGATGATCGCCACTCGCAGGTCGTCATTCAGCCCATACGCGGCCGCCACAGAAGCGCCATTTGATGCGACGACGAAGGGGATGTTGCTTTGGATCTGACCTTCCTTCTCGCTGAACGCCGCCACGAAGACGGTGCCGCGGCTGGCAAACTCCTGGTAGATCGGATCGAGTCGTTTCGCCTGTTTCTTGAACGCTTTCGTATCCGGCGAGCGGGAAATCAGGAGGACAACTGGCTGTCCGCGCAGCCCGCGAAGGCTCTTCTTCGCGCCGACCCCAACGAAGGAAAAATCCGGCGCGGGACGAACCACCGGACTGGCCGCGCAGGCGTTTTCGATCGCGAGGAAAGAAGCCGAAGCCGCGAGCAAAACTGCCGCCAAACGGCCGGGAATAGAGCAAGCAAACCTGCTCATACCTTCATGATGTCCGCCTCTTTCGAGACGAGCTGATCGTCGACCTTCTTGCCGAAGTCATCGGTCAGCTTCTGCACATCTTTTTCGTAAGTGCCGAGATCGTCTTCCGTGATGTCGCCATCCTTCTGCCCCTTCTTGAGATGCTCCATCGCGTCGCGACGGGCTGCGCGAATGCGGACCTTCGTTTCCTCCGCGATTGTTTTGCAGGTCTTCACGAGATCCTTTCGGCGCTCTTCGCTGAGAGCCGGGATCGGGAGGCGGATGATCTTGCCGTCGACGCTCGGATTGATGCCGATTTTGCTCTCCTTGATCGCCTTCTCGATCGCTCCCACCGTCGAGGCATCGAAGGGATTGATCACCAACATGCGCGGCTCCGGCGTGCTAATCACCGCGAGCTGCTTCAGCTTCATCGTGGCGCCGTATGCTTCGACATCGATTCCTTCGACGAGGGCAGGGGAGGCTTTGCCGGTGCGGATTGAGGCAAACTCGTGGGTCATATAATCCACGGCCTTTTCCATGCCTTCCTCGGCGTTCATCAGAATTTCGTCAGGGTCCATATAAGTGGGTTATTCAGGGACGACACTCGTGCCGACTTTCTTGCCAAGCACGACGTTCTTCAAGTTTCCGGGGGTGAAAAGGTCGAACACAATGATGGGCATCCGGTTATCCTGGCAGAGGGAAAACGCGGTGCTGTCCATTACGGCGAGCTTCTTCGAGAGGGCTTCTCCATGAGTGATCCGGTCGTAGCGCTTCGCCTTGGGATCCTTCATCGGGTCTGCCGTATAAATCCCGTCCACCTTCGTGGCTTTCAGCAGGATTTCTGCGCCGATCTCGTTCGCGCGCAAAGCAGCGGCCGTATCCGTGGAAAAAAACGGATTCCCGGTGCCGGCCACGAAAATCACGATGCGCCCTTCGGAAAGATGCTTCACCGCGCGGCGGCGGATGAACGATTCCGCGACCGCGTCCATCCGGATCGCCGTCTGCACACGCGTTTCCACGCCGAACTCCTCGATCGCTGCCTGGATCGCGAGGCCATTGATCACCGTGGCGAGCATGCCCATGTAATCCGCAGTGGTCCGTTCCATCCCGCGATGGCTCGCAGTCAGTCCGCGCCAGATATTGCCTCCGCCGATCACGA
>CBHXZU010000591.1:0-4434 GCA_966125105.1 uncultured Prosthecobacter sp. | reverse complement strand
CGGAGATCGCAAGGAACGACGATCTCCAGGTCGTCGGGGAGGGATCGCTGGCCCGGAGTCGGCGGACGTTCCGCCAGTTGTGGAATCGG
Source organism: uncultured Prosthecobacter sp. (assembly GCA_966125105.1). Lineage (GTDB taxonomy): Bacteria > Verrucomicrobiota > Verrucomicrobiia > Chthoniobacterales > Chthoniobacteraceae > SXWH01. The sequence continues at coordinate 4,345 of CBHXZU010000591.1, read as the reverse complement.
AACAAAAGTCGATCGAGTGCCAATAGCCTGCAAAGCCCGGCAGCTCCGCACCCTCGCTACCATCCCGACGACCTGGAGATCGTCGTTCCTTGCGCGTCCCGATCGCTCAACCACCGTAGCGAAGAAGGCGCGAAAATGAAGCAGGGCAAATCGAGGGACCAGCGACTCCCCAGCTGGCTTATGGTTGGGCCTTTGGCCCGCAGCGGAAGTGTCCCATTTGCGAAAAGCTAATCTGTGAAACTTCGCCAGCACCTCCTCTGCTTACTCGCCGTTATCGCGGCCTCAGCTTCTGCCGCAGAAAGCGCCCCAAACTTCAAAAAAGAAATCCGTCCGCTGCTCGAGCAGCACTGCTTCAAATGTCACAATGCGGAGAAGCACAAGGGTGGGATCGACCTAACGCCCTTCGATAGCGAAGGGTCCGTGCTAAAGAAGCACAAGCTCTGGGAACGCGTCATTGAGCAGATCGAGACGCAGGAGATGCCCCCGGACGATGACAAGTTCACGCCGCAACACGGGACGATGGTGGTAGCGGGCGTAAAGAAGACGCTCGCGCTGCTCGAGAGCGGGCATCCAGCGTTGCTCGATCCGGGTCCGGCGATCGCCCGCAGGCTGAGTCATGTGGAGTACACCAACGCGATCCTCGCTGTCACCGGACTCGATATTGATATCGCGCAACGCGCGGGGTTGCCGCCCGATTCCACCGGCAGCAGCTACGAAAACATCGCCGCCGCATTGCAGGTGCCGCCGGCATTGCTGGAGAAATACTTCACGGCGGCCGATCTCGTGCTCGATCGCTTATTCGGTCCGCTGCCGGAGGCGCCGAAATCGAAACCGGTGTGGCAGAGCGATGCAGAGATCGCGAAGCTCCAGGCGCAGCGGGCGCAGTTTTTCGCGAACCTCCCGGAGAATGCGGACCGCACAGCGACGCAAAAGTTTGTCGCTGGCTTTACCCGGCTCACGTGGCGGCGTCCGATCGCGGCAGCGGAAATCGAGCAGCTGATGACGGTCTATGATACCGCTCTCGCGAAGGGCGATCAGCCGCGCGTGGCGGCGCGTCGTGTGCTAAAGCCAGCGCTCGTTGCCTCCGACTTTCTTTTTCGCATCGAGCACGATCGCACGCCGAAGACGCCCATGGCCGGCACCGTCGTGCCAGCAGCCAAAGTGAACGACGTGGAGCTGGCTTCGCGTCTGTCGTTCTTTTTGTGGTCGTCGATTCCCGACGAAGAACTGCTCACGACCGCGGAGAAAAATCAGCTTTCGCAGCCCGCTGTCCTCGCCGCCCAAGTGAAGCGAATGCTCGCAGACCCGCGCGCCAAGGAGCTGACGGAAAACTTCTTCCTCCGCTGGCTCGGCGCGTACCGGGTAACGCAGGCGCGTCCGAGCACGGATGTTTTCCCCGCATTCAATGACGCGATGAAGAAAGCGATGCTCGCGGAGGCAACCGCCTTTTGCGACAACCTCCGAGTCGAGGATCGCCCTCTGCTGGACCTGCTCAATGCGGATTACACCTTCGCCAACGCCGACCTTGCAAAGCTGTATGGCCTAGCGGGAGTGGCGGGCAAAGAAGTGCAGCGCGTCTCGCTGAAGCCGGAAAACCATCGAGGAGGCGTGCTTGGCATGGGCGCAATCCTGGCCTCGACTTCGCATACTGATCGCACCAGCCCAACGCAGCGCGGAAAATGGGTGCTCGATGTCATCTTCGGCACGCCTCCCCCACCGCCGCCGGCCAATGCGTCGCAGTTCAAGGATGACGGCAAAAAGAAGGCCGCGCCCCGAAACTTTCGCGAGAAGCTCGCGCAGCACGCCTCCGACGACTCGTGCGCAGGCTGCCATCGACGCATGGACCCGCTCGGCTTCGGTCTCGATAATTTCGACGCTGTCGGCGCATGGCGTCCGACTTCCGTCGATCTGGATACGAGCGGCTCATTGCCGGGAGGCGAGAAGTTCAACGGCTCGGACGAGCTGAAGAAGATGATCTGGGATAAGCGCGAGCAATTCACTCGCAACCTCGTCGCGCAGACGCTGACTTACGCGCTGGGCCGCGAACTCGAATACTTCGACGAACTCCAGATCACTCGCATCAAGGCGAGCGTCGATAAAGCCGGAGGCAAGTTCTCCAGCCTCATCCTTGCCGTCGTAAATAGCTACCCCTTCCAAAATCGCCGCAACGCCGACCCGCAGCCCGACGCTCCCGCACAAACTGCCGCCAAATAGCCATGAACTCCATCAACCTTACTCGCCGACATTTCCTCCGCGGAGCGGGCGCGCTCATGGCACTGCCTTTCATGGAGTCGCTGCATCGCGTTTCCGCATTTGCGGCGACGCCAGCGGTGAAGCCGCCATTGCGAATGGGCATTTTCACCGTCACGGGCGGGACCGTGCTCGAGTCGTGGAAAGCTCCGCAGGACGGACCGCTCGGCGAACTGCCTTCGATTCTGCGCTCGCTCGAGTTTTGCAAAAACGACCTCCTGCTGCTCACCAATCTGTCGCAATCCGGCCGTAGCGATAATCTAAGCGGTCACGAACACACCGCCTTCCTGCACCTCACCTGCGCGGACGTGGCAAAGCGCGAAGGCGGAAAGCCTGTCGCGGGCATTTCTGTGGATCAATTCGCCGCGCAACAGATCGGAGATCAAACCCTGCTCCCGTCGTTGGAAATCGGCCTGAGCAGTGGTGAGCTGAAGTTTTCGTTCCGCGCAAAAAGCGAGGTCGTTCCCTATGAGCACGACCCACGGGCGCTCTTCGGGCGAATGTTCCGCGGGCGGAAGCCGATCGTGCCGAACTGGTCGCGCCGGGCCGCCGTGCTCGCCCAGAGCGTGCAGCCCTCGGGGAAGAGTGACAGCTACGACCAGAGCGTCATCGACATCGTCCGAGACAGCGCGAAGAGCCTCCAGCGCACCCTCGGACGCGCCGACCAGCAGAAGCTGGACGAGTATCTCACTTCGGTGCGTTCGATCGAAAAGCGCATTGCCCGGATGGAGGAGCGTCTGCGGATCGACGCGCTCGACGAAAAGAACCCAGGGCCGTCACAGCTCTACATTCCGCCCGCGCTGCACGAGGACAATCCGAGCATGCGCTGGAGCAATGCGGATTTTGAAATTCGCCGGGACCCTGATCGCCACGCCGAATACATCGGCCTCGTCTCTGACCTGATGGTCCTCGCCTTTCAGACGGACACGACCCGCGTCTGCACCTTGGCGGTCGGAAGCGACGAGGCCATGTTTCACGATGTCGTCACCGTCGGATACGAACGCCACAGCCACACGATCGAGCACCAGGGAAATGCCGGACGTCCCGAGGATGCCGACCCGATCGCCCGCGAAGGCTGCCGGCAGATTCACGCATGGTACACGAACCTCTTCGGCGAAATGGTGCGCAAAATGAAAGCCATCGACGAAGGCGGATCAACGCTGCTCGATAACACGATGCTGCTCTACACGAGCTACATGTCCAACGGCGGACACGGCACGAGCAACTATCCGTGCCTCATGGTCGGCAATGCCCAGGGCACGCTCAAAACCGGGCGGCAGCTGTCATTTCAAAAGGACACGCCGGTCGCGAACCTTTACCTCGAGATGCTTACGCGCATGGGCGTGAAGGCCGACGAGTTTGGCAACAGCCGCACTTCCAAGAACGCGGCCTACAACGGACGTCTTCCGGGGCTCAACGCTTGATGAAGATGTTCGTCGCAGTTGGCGGAGGCGGGCTCCGGATTTCATCCGCGGATGGCTCGGAGTGGAAAAACCAGCAGCTCGGAAAAGAAGGCGAGGGCTATCGCTCGGTCGCCTATGGCAACGGCGCTTTTGCCGCAGTCGGCGGCTATGGATATGGCGACCAGCTCATGGCATCGAGCCCCGACGGGGTTGCGTGGAAGGTCGCGCAGAAACCGAAGACTACCGTCTATAAAAGTGTCTTCTCCGGCGGTGAAAAGTTCCTCGCGATGAGCGGCGACGCGGCGCAAGTCGGCGATGCCAAGCCAGTCGTGGCCGTCAGCACCGATGGCGCGACTTGGACCGATGCCAAACGCATCTCCGGCAAATGGGTGCTGCGTCGTCTGGCTTTCGGCAACAGCACCTTCGTCGGCGTAGGCGACCGCGGACGACGCAGCTATTCAAGTGACGGCTTGGAATGGAAAGATGTCCTCGATGTGAGGGCGGTCGACACGCTGGTGGATGTCGCGTTTGGAAATGGCGTCTTCGTCGGTGTCGGTTTGCACAGCCTGCGCGTGAGCAGCCGGGACGGCATCATCTGGTCCGAACCGCAGCGCGGCAAGGAAGGTGAGCATCTCAACGCCGTGGTGTTTGCCGACGGCCGTTTTGTCGCCGTCGGCGCGGGCGTCACATTC
>CBHXZU010000590.1:0-4435 GCA_966125105.1 uncultured Prosthecobacter sp. | reverse complement strand
TGCAGGGTCTTCCACCGGGCGAGCGCGGGCACCCAGAAGACGTTCTTCTCGGTGTAGTAGTCCCGTTCCTCCAGTTCCTGGTGGATGGCTTCTCTGTAGTCCGGACTGTCCGCCCCGCCGTAATCGGCGGGATCGAGGTAGTAGTCGCTTTTCGGGTCGCGGAGCTGCGCCTCGATCTCCCGCTGCCGCATGGCAAAGGAGTCGGAGACGTATTTGAGGAAAATGAGCCCGAGGACGGCGTGCTTATAGACGGCGGCGTCGAGATTGGACCGAAGCTTATCGGCGGCGGTCCATAGCTTCTTGTCGAGGTCCTTGAGGAACTGATGGCTGGCTTCGTTCATTCGCGGAAAGTCGTAACCCGACGAACCACCGAGGGGGCAACATCATTGCTGGCAAAAATCAGTCTGCCAGCGCATCAGCGATGACACCCATCCGAGTAGAGGTCGGGACGGATGGCTATCCGTATAGAGAGTGAAGCTTATTAAGTGAAGCGTAATCCACTGCGACGGACTGTCTACGCAACATCTTGGAACTTCCTCAGGCCCACATCGTCGGCGCCGACACCCGATCTTCGCCGCTTTTCGTTGATAGAATGAGGAGCCATCGCGCGTAGAACCCCCATGCGAAACCTCGCGCGAACTCTCTGCACCGCTCTCACGCTCCTGATCGCTTGCGTCCCGCGGCTCCGGGCGGATGACGCGGCCGCTCCGGCTCCCGATTGGTGGTCGACGGTGGAAAACGTGACCGAGTTCACCGCGGTCAGTCGCGACGGATCGTTGAAGCTGAAGGTGAAACTCGCGGAGATCGAAGCGACCGAGAAGACGGTGAAGACGGCGGATGGCGACGAGGTCCGTTACTTCCACCAGGGCGCGCAACTCCCGCCGGACTTCTGGCCGGGCCGAAAGGCGCTTTTGCAGTTTGAGCTGATCTGGGATGGGAAGCGGGTGCCGATCGCGGATCGGTTTTGGCGCGATCTCTATGGGTTTTGGCTGCAGGCGACCCCGCTGGACCCTGCCAAGATTCCGAATGCGATGAAGCATGACTTCGAGCAGTTTCAGGCGCGGCTCGATCAGCCGCGGGTGATCCTCTCCGCCGACGGCGGGACCGCGTTGATCGAATGGCGCCGCCCGGAGGAATGCGACTCGCGGGCGACGTATCGCTGGCTGGTCACCAAAGACGGCCGGGTGCTCCGGCATTGTGACCGGCCACCGTGCGAGTGCTAGGCCAGCCCGGGCAGTCGGCGCGATCTGCGCCAATGTCGCGCCAATCGGCCGTCCCCCTCCACGCCCCGCGCGGCCTTCGTGGCGATCCGTCCCCGTTTTCGTGCAGTGCATCCAAGAAGCGGCCAGGAGCAACCGCTTTGCCGATCACGAGCCGTTGACCCGACTTATTTCGGCGGCAAGGGACACACACTGACTTCCTTGAACCAGACAATATCCCCCGGGTCGTGCGTTTGCAGACCGAGGTAGCCGGCCTCGGGGCGTTTCGGTTCACGCTTGGGCTCATACCACATCTTGCGCTCCGGCAAATTGGGCGCCGTGGGGTCCAGGCTGGAAACGGCTTTTCCATCGACTTCCACGGTGATGCGTTCGCCGGCGAGGGTGATGATCATCTCGCGCCATTCCCCGCTCTTCTTCGATTGCGCCGTGTAGGGCGCGAGCGAGTAAATCGCCCCGGTTCCATGCCAGCGATCGCCGCCGTCCGCGATTTGCACCTCGAAGCCGTGATGCACCGCATACCAGGGACCTTCGTCGCGCTCCGCGGAGGCCTTCACGAGCTCCATCGATTCCTGGCTGGGTTTGCCCGCGGCATCGCGCTCAAACGCTGCGCCTGGTTTGCCTACCTGATCCAGGATTCCGTCCGCCACCCGCACATACACGCCGGAATTCGAGCGCTCGTCCTTGGACTTGAACACCACCCGAATCTGACAGTTCCCGAGTCTTTCCTTCTGATAAACCAGTAACCCCAATCCCTTCGCCGCCGGTTCCGTTCGAATCGTCTGATCCTCCACCACCCAGCCTCCATATCCCACATGGACCCAGTTTGGATCGATCTTCCCATCTTTGATCAGGGGCAGGTTCCGCCATTCCGTCTCAGCGCCTCGCAACGATGACGGCCGCGAACACGCCAAAGCCGCAACCAACATGAACACCCAAAGTAGCCGGGATAGCATAGAGCGCGCTTGCATAGGAAGGTTCATCAGGTGTATCCGCCCGGCCCGTGCTCAACAAGATTTGAGCTTTCTACCAAGCCAGTTTTTTCGACGATCGCAGGTCGGCTTGAGCCAAGGAGAGAACCTAGCCGGACACCGTCACGCGGAGCGCGAGGACGACGTGTTATTTACCGCGGCCTCGAGATTCGTCCTTCGGTTGCCTTTGGCAGTTTGCTCCCGATTCTGTTTGGGCAAGCGGGCGAGCTATCATTTGCCTGTGCGGGAGCGAAAAGTTGCTTCCGCCGCGTTGGCGCCTAGGCTTGTGGGATGGATTGGAAAGCTTTCGAGTTACGCGCCACGTCCGTCCTTCACACGATCACCGAACTCGCCGCGCCCGGGGCGGCGCAGATCTTCTACACGAAGATTCCCGCGGACGATTCCAGGCAGAAGGAGATCAAGGCCTATGAGAAGGAGCGCAAAAAGCGTCTGCCGGAGAGCTTTCGCAAGGCGCTCCTGGAGTTTGCGCCGAAGTTTGAGATCTCGTGGTCGGTAGCGGGGAGCGATCCCAATCTGGCGGACGCGCTCGGGGTGTCGATGGGCGAACTTTCGTGGGATTACCGGGAACTGGCGGGGATGGAGGAAGAGTGCCGGGATGCCGTTTCCTCCGGCGACCTGGATTCCTGGGAGAACAAGCTGCCTTTTCATAGGACCGGGGGCAGCGACATGCTGGCCATCGATTTGTCAGTGAAAGATGGCCCCGTCGTTTACCTCAGCCACGATGGCGACGACGAATTGGAGAATATCGCGTTAGGCAAAAACTTCCTGGATTTCATCGAGCGCGCCAGCCGGATTGGGTTCGCGGACCCGGAGTCGTATCAATATGGATTTGTCACCGGAGACAAGGGTTTGGATCTAAAGGCTGAGGCGAGCGCGCGCATCCGCAAGAAGCTGCGCATTGGTTAAGCACCTCGAAGCGCGCGCGCTCTTTTGCAACCCGTGGAAATACTGCGGGACCTCTGAAACTGGAGCCGTGCTCTTCAAAGCAGCCAGGAGACCAGGAAAGTCCAAGGTTGCGAAACTATCCCATTTTCCCGGCTTTGTGGCGCCTGCTTCAATTCGAGTTTTTCAACAGGCGCTTCCGTGGCCGATTGAATTCGTCGAAGCGGCGACAAAGAATTCAGGCTCTCGCTGCTCTCGCTTTCTGAACAGCGGACTCGATCATCGTGACGGGATCAAAGGAAATGCTGAGCACCTTGGCGCAATCCGTGCACACGAAGGACAAAGCTTTCCCATCCGGTTTATCTCCAAGGCACAGACGAACTTCTTCAACTTTGACGTGGCTCACGGGGGCGTTGCAATGAGGGCAGCGACCAGTGTTTTCCATAGCAGCCACTTCGCAACAGCCGCCGGTGCTGGCCGCCTCGCGCCGATCCTGAAAGCTGCCCCCTCACCCCGGTGAAAACGATGAGGGCTGAGAAGGACTTTTTCCGCGCGGAGGCAACAGCTCTAGCCCTCCCTCGCTTCGCGTCGGGCTTTGTGCGCGACCTTCGCAGCCGTCTTCGCCTCGTTCGCCAGCTTCTGCGTGAGGGCCTGCATCTTCTCGCTGGTCGCTTGAAATTCCTTTCCACGTTGCGCGGTCCGCTGAATGAGTTCCGCCAGCCTTGCGGCGGTCGCTGACTGTGCTTTTTCTTCGGACACTTTTCCCATAGTGCCAGCAAATCTGGGAAAGTCTCTGAGTTTCGCGGAGTACCCGCCGAGATCCTCACCGCTCAACCTAATAAACTCGCGTTTACGATGGCTCGAACATCAATGCGACCGGCCATCAGGGGGTGTGGTGGCGCCAGGCACGCTCTACCGCACCAATTCCGTGACGATCCGGAGCGGGTGGAAGCGCCCGGTTGCAGCGTGGTCTCTAGCGAACAAGCTGGAGGGCACGATGGCTACGATCGGTTTATCGTCTACCGTGACGATCAATGACCCCCAACTACGCCCCTCTTTGATATATTCCTGGAAGGAAAACCGGTCAACGCGGCGAAAAGGGTCAGGCGTGTCCGAGCCCAGGTGTTTCGCATCGAGCCGCGTGCCATTGGCATCGTCCAGGATGCGAGGCCAGGTCAGTGCCTCCTTTAAGTTCCACGCGCCAGTCTCCCGGTAGAGGGTCGTGGTCCAAGGAGCGCCTTCTCCATTAAGCGTCGCAACGCTGAGGCGCCAACCATTCTGAATGGTCCCCAGGTCAAACTCGATTCGCGACCACGGGACAATTCGATCCTATGCCGAAAATTG
>CBHXZU010000589.1:0-4446 GCA_966125105.1 uncultured Prosthecobacter sp. | reverse complement strand
AGATCTCGGAGCTTTGAAAGATGCAGCCGCGGCGTTTTGCGAGGCTTACGATCTTCTCCATCAACGGGGTTTCTTGGGTTTGACTCTGGCTCATAGCGTGAAAAGGGCGGGGAACATGGGTGTCTTGCGCGAAGCTGGCAAGGGTGAACGCGGAGGCGCGTGCCTCCAAAAGGCCGCGCCCTGCGAACCGTGATCCGCAGGGCGCTATGCAGGGTCGGAAAATGGGGACTTTATTCTACAAGCTTTTGCGTTCCTTTCGGTCCCGTGCCGGCTGCGGCAAGCGCACTGGCGGGTTTCGCCGGCTGCAAGCCGGATGCAGGACGCCGAACGGGCGATCCCGCGCCGGCTGGGGCGCCGAGATTCCCGGGCGGTTTCGGTAAGATTCTCATGCCGCTGGACGTGGCCGGCTGCGGTGCGCCCGGTGCCGCAGGTTTGGCGGAAGCCGCCACCGCAGGCGCGGGTGCTGGCGCTTTCGGCGCACCCGGGGCGACCGGCGGACGCGGCACTACACCGGATGCCGGCGCAGGAGCGGCGGCGGGTTTTGGCGCGCTCGCGGGGGCCGCTGGAGCTGCGGGCGCCTTGGGCGCGGTTGGAGTTGGAGCAGCGGCAGGCGCAGATGTGGCGGGAGCTTTTGGCGCGCCGGCGAGCGGAGCAGTCGGCGCCGGCTTGGGTCCCTGTTGCGGCGCTGCCGCGGCGATGTCCGGCGTCAGGCGTTCGGTTGGGCGGTTGGCTGAGACACCCTGTGCTTGGGGCGCGGCCACTTTCGCCAATGGCGGCGCAACTTTCACTGCAGCAGCGGCAGGAGCAGCTTCCCTCGCTTTATCCAATGCAGAGCACGCGTCGTCGTATCCCTTTTGCAGGACCTCTTTTTCCCGCGTCGCAATCGCGAGCAGCGAGGTGAGGCGATCAATCTGGGTCTGCCGCTCCTGGAGTGTGCTTCGCAGCGTAGCGATTTCCTGCGCCAGTTGATCGTGCTGTGCCAATGGAACTGTCGGGCCGCCATCCGCGGACGCTTCCCGCGCCTTCGTCATCGTTTCCACCTGGCTCCGCAGCGTCGCCGCTTCGTCTCGAAGATCCGCATTCGCCTGCAGAATGGTCTGCATTTCACTCCGGGTCGGAATCGAATCGATTGCGTCGGCCCGTTCCGCAGGGTCCGCAACCGCGAACTCGCACTCGGTGCCGCCGATGTTCACTTTGCAATCCTCGCGGAGATGATAATCGGCCACGCGCTGGCCATTGATCACAACGCCATTTGTTGAGCCCTTGTCCTCCAGGCGGTAGTGATCACCTTCCTCGACCAGTTCCGCGTGGTAGGCGGAAATCGTGCGATCTCGGATCTGCACCGTATTGTCCGGTAAACGGCCGATGGTGATGCGCTTGCCGCGCAAAGCTATGGTGCGTGTTCCTTCGGGGAATGGAATGGTCAGACTCGGCATAGTTGTTTGGACTCGCATCGCGCGAGCCGTCGGACGCGCGTGTATTCCGAAGCCGGAAGTGCGGACACCGTTACGACTTGGTAACTACCGTTTCGTCGAATGACGTCCCTACCAGGGGAACGCGCTCTCTGCTGCCACTGCTTCGTGGGAATTGCGTTCGCCTGAATCTGGGGTAAAGGAGCGGGATGCCACGATACGATGCCTATGCTCCGCAGAGCCCGACGCTCTCGCCGCAGAAGGGCTGGGTCATTTCCGCGCTGACCGGTTCGCTTGTCGTGCATGCGGGCTTGGTGCTGTGGTTTCATTTTCAGCAGATCGAAAACTTCGGTGTCTCCGACGTCCCGGCGCCGCGGACGGAGGTGTTGCAACGGGTGAAGATCTACGAGGATAAATCTCCGAAGCCGGAAGAGCTGAAGATGGTGGTGCCGGATCAGCCGAAGGTGACGAAAAAAGATCTGACGCTTCCCGCAGAGTTGCCGAAGCCCGACGAGATCAGCGTCGCGCCGAAGCACAAGCAACTCGACACGACTCAACTCTTCGCATCGGAAAAGCCGGCCGTGGAAATGGCGAAGCTCGTTCCGGCACCGCGGATGAACCAGGACGATCTCCTGCCAAAGCTGCCGGACGACATGTTCAACGTAAACCGGGCGGGCCCGAAAATTTCGGCGCGTCCGGCGAGCAGCGCGGCGGCAGAAGGCGAGGGGACCGCGAAAGCCATCCAGGTGGCAGGGCAAAATGTGGAAGGAATTCTCGGTGGTCTCACTGCCGGGACGGGCCCGAGTCGACGCTTGTCACTGCCGGGCAATCTCACCTTTGCGCACGATAGCGCGGACGTGAGTTCAGATGGCCGGTTGGAACTCGAGAAGATCGCCGAGGCGTTTCGCAAGTTCCTTGCGGAAGATCTGCACAAAGCGACCTTCATTATCGAGGGCCACACAGACCCAACCGGCACGGCGGAATACAATCAGCGCTTGAGCGAGCGTCGCGCGGAATCGGTGCGCGGATGGTTCGTGACACACTTGCAATTGGATCCGAACAAGGTGCAAACGGTCGGCTACGGCGCGACGCGCCCCGCAGAGGGTGTTCCGCTTGAGGGTTCCGTCGAAGAGATGCAAGGGCATCGCCGGACCGAGATCATCGTGCGCCGGCCGAAAACGCAGTAAATCGCCGCAGATTTACTCCAGATTTGCCTCGCCGAAGGTCGACGCTGTGCTCCCTGGTTCGGTGGGATTAGGTTAAGGAGAAACAGTGGCCGGCGGGTTAAGGCCCAACAATCGACCGAGGATCCGCCGGGGCGCCTTCTGGCGCCTCAGCCTAAGGGTGTGATCATTCAGTCGCATTGAATGTCATGAAATGTTGTACCCGGTTTCCAAGGACATGTTTTCGATTTCCGAGGACATAAATCCCGTTTCCAAGGGCTTGTACGCGATTTCCTAGACGGTATTTCCCGGTTCCAAGGCGATAGATCCGTTTTCCGAGACTGCAGATCTGATTTCCAATCGCTCGTATCCGATTTCCAAAGCTACGGATCCGCTTTCAAAGGACGTGCACGCGGTTTCCAAGGACGTGGATCCGATTTGCCAGGCCTCGCATTCGATTTCCGAGGGCATGTTTTCCGTTTCAAAGAACCGGCGCCAGATTCCGAAGGCCTGTATCGAGACGGAAGGAGCGCTGATGGGTGCGGCATTATACGTTTCCGCAAATCCCGGGCACCAACCGATCGTGCCGGGGAATCCATGGCGGGTCCGTTTATCGCCGCCGTTTTGGCCGTTTCGGGTTTGAACCTACCCCTTGAGCGCTGCGACGACGCCCTCGGCTGGAATCAGCTTCTCTTCGCGGGTGGCGAGCGTCTTGAGTTTCACCTGCGGCCATTCTTCGCCGACGAGCACTGCGGACCGGGCACCTAGGTTTTCCGCGGCCTGGAACTGCTTGCCGACCTTCGCGGGCGTCATGGCGTAATCGACACGGAGGCCGGCATCCCGAAGCTGTTGCACGAGGCGCAAGGCTTCGCTGCGGAGTTCCTCTTTTGCGACGACCACATAGGTGTCGCATGCCTTCTGCGCAGCACACCACGTGTTGCGCTGGGCCACAGCGGCGGCATTGTCTTCGATCAAATTGGCGAGCACCACGTCTCCCATTCCGAAGCCGAGGGCAGGTAGATTCACTTTTCCGTCGCTCATCAGGGAAAGCAGTCCATCGTAACGTCCGCCGCCGGCGAGCGCGCGCTCAGCTTTGGACTTGTCGAATACCTCGAAAACTACGCCCGTGTAGTACGCGAGCCCTCGCACGATCGCGTAATCGACTTCCACATAGGACGCGAGCCCGCGCGCCGTGAGATCGGCAAAGATGGGCGCAAGGTCGGCCGTCGGCTCCTTGCTGCGCATGAAGGCGAGAACCGCGTCCGTCGTGAGGCCGGCGAGATTGAACTTCGCAAGAGATGCCGCGGTCTTCTCTGGAGTTGCGCGTTCAGCTTTATCGACCACCTGGAAGAACTCGTATTCGTCTTCAGGCTTTCCGCCCGCATCGGCGAAGAACTTCTGCCATGCAGCGCGGCTCGACACCCGGACTACGATGTCCTTCTCGGTGAAAGCAAAGGCGCGCAGCGTGTCGATGCACACGGCCAGCAACTCCGCATCCGCCGCCGCGCTCGGCTCTCCGATGATGTCCAGGTTGAGCTGGTAAAACTCCCGCAAGCGCCCGCGCTGCTGACGCTCGTGGCGGAAGCAATTTGGCATCGAGAACCACTTCAGGGGTTTTTTGAAGTCGCGCTCCCGGGCGGCGACCATCCGGGCGAGAGTGGGTGTCATTTCCGGGCGAAGCGCGCCCTTGATCTCGCCGGGCTCAGCCATCGCGCCGACCGTGAACATTTGCCCGACGAGCTCGCCGCCGCTCTTCTTTTCATAAAGCGCGAGCGGTTCGACCACGGCGCCGTCGTATTCCACAAAGCCATATCGACGCGCCACGGCGCGCCAGGTTTCGAGGATGTAATTCCTCCGGGCGCAGTCATCGG
>CBHXZU010000588.1:0-4449 GCA_966125105.1 uncultured Prosthecobacter sp. | reverse complement strand
CAACCTCACGGGATTGCATTCAAAGGCGTGATTGACGAGCCTATCTCATCGCGGAGCTTCTTTGCGGAATTGTTCCCGACGAGCGGCGCGCCATGCGGCGCGGTGTCGGACGATCCAATCCAGCAGCGCTTTCTCAAAGCCGATGTCGTGGCCGACCTTCTCGCTCTGGAACCACTTATGACGCAGGATCTCCTCCCGCTCGGCCAGGAACTCCTGGTAGAGCAGCGAACCTTTCAAAATGGAAGATTCGGCGTCGCTCATTGGTGGCAACATCGTTAAGGCCATTAAGCGTGTCAAGGTGCTGTCATGCGGATGTGACAGAATTTCACAAAAAGCGGATGCCTGCAGGTTGCGCGTGTCAATCGATACAAACCCGAAGTCTGAGGGGCATCCCCTTTCATTTCGGTACACTTAAACGTTCACTACCAGAGATTGGCCGTGTCTTGAACCTGCTCAAATGGGTAGTCCTCAAGGCGCAGTCATTGACGCCGAGCGGGCATTTCGGTCCCATGGGCGTGTGATCCTCGCCACTGATCCAGTCTGCAGGAAACACAATGCCGGGCCGCATCACCCGGAGCAGCCTGCACGCTACGATGCGGTTTTGCATGCCTTGCGGGACGAAGGTTTGTTGGGCCGTTGCCGGGAAATCGGTCCGAGGAATGTCACGCGGGAAGACCTGCTGCTCGTGCATGAAGCCCGTTACCTGGATCTCGCGGAAAGGGAGATCAGGGCCGGCTCCGAGCAACTCAGCACCGGCGATACCGATGTTTGCCTGGAATCATGGGAAGCGGCACGCCGCGCTGCGGGCTGCGCGCTTGCGGCAGTGGACGGTGTTTTCAAAGGCGATTCCAAGACCGCGTTCTGCCTGATCCGGCCGCCTGGCCACCATGCGGCACCGTCTCGCGGAATGGGCTTTTGCATCCTCAATAACGTCGCGCTCGCGGCTCGCCACGTGCAGCGGCGACACGGCGTCAACCGCGTGCTGATCATCGATTGGGACGTGCACCACGGAAACGGCACGCAGGACACCTTCTATGACGATGGCTCGGTGTTCTTTTTCAGCACTCACCAATCGCCGTGGTATCCAGGCACCGGTGCCGCCAGTGAAACGGGCGAGGGGCAAGGCAAGGGTGCGACCCTGAATTGCCCTCTCCCGGCGGGCAGTGGGCGCGAGGAGATCTTTGCGTGCTTCGAAAAGAAACTGCTGCCCGCGATGGAGAAGTTCCGCCCGGATTTCGTGTTTATCAGCGCGGGTTTCGACAGCCGGGAAGGGGACCCGCTGGGGCAGTTCCGGTTAAAGGACGCAGATTTCGCGGAACTCACCGCGATCGCCCGGACGATTGCGGAAAAGGAAGGGCAGGGGCGCGTCGTGAGCGTATTGGAGGGCGGATATAACCTCGCTGGGCTCGCGAGCGCCGCAGCTGCGCACGTCAAAGCGATGATCTAGGCGCCTTGGGACGCGAATCTCGAAATAACGCCCTGCCGTTGAGGGAGCTCTGAAGTTTTTGGAGAGCGATCTGCGCAGGATGGAGGGCGATCTGCGCGGGATGGAGGGCGATCTGCGCGGGATGGAGGGCTATCTGCGCGGGATGGAGGGCAATCTGCGCGGGATGGAGAGCGATCTGCGCAGGATGGAGAGCGATCTGCGCACGGCGCTGGGCGATCTGCGCACGATGCCGCGCCATCTGAGCATCACCGGCGGCGACCTGAGAGCCGCGCCACTTGAGTGAAAGGTATTCGGGAGCGCCACAGGCCTAGCTCGGGATTTCCTTCAGCAGCTGCGTATTCGTCGGGAAACGCTTCAGGAAGCTGAGCACTCGCTCGATGGCCTCCTGCGGCTTGTGTCCCGCGAGACCGCGGCGGATGACGCCGATCTTCTGCAGCGCGTCGGCCGGGAGCAGGAGTTCCTCGCGACGGGTGCCGCTTTGGAAGATATCGATCGCCGGGTAAATGCGCTGATCGCTGATCTTGCGATCGAGCACAATTTCGCTGTTACCCGTGCCCTTGAACTCCTGGAAGATAAGCTCATCCATGCGGCTCCCCGTATCGATGAGCGCGGTCGCCACGATCGTGAGCGAGCCGGCTTCTTCTGTATTTCGCGCAGCGGCGAAAATCTTTCGCGGAGTCTCCAGCGCGCGGCTGTCGACACCGCCGGACATCGTGCGTCCGCCGCCACCGATCGCATTGTTGAATGCGCGGCCGAGACGGGTGATCGAGTCCAGAAGGATGAAGACATCGGCGCCGCTTTCGACGAGGCGCTTGGCGCGCTCCATCGCGAGCTGCGCGATGCGCGTGTGCGACTTCACTTCCATGTCGTTGCTGCTCGCCCACAATTCGGCCTGCGGAATGTTCCGCTTGAAGTCGGTGACTTCCTCCGGGCGCTCGTCCACCAGAAGGATCATCAACTTGATGTCCGGGTGATTCGCCACGACGGCCTGCGCAATGTGATTGAGCAGCGTCGTCTTGCCGGTGCGTGGCGGCGCGACGATGAGGCCGCGCTGGCCCTTGCCGATCGGCGTGAGCAGATCGATCACGCGCGTCGTCGTGCGCTCGGGCACGGTCTCGAGGCGGATGTGCTCGATGGGGCTGATCGTCGTGAGATCTTCAAACGAAGGCCACGTCTTCACCGCTTCCGGCGGCTGATCGTTCACCGAGATGAGTCGATGAATCTGCATGCCGCGGTTGCTGCGCTTGGCCTCAACCTTGAGCCACTGCCCATCGCGCAGGCCAAACTTCTTCACCGTCTCCGGCGTGACGAAAACATCGTTCGGATGGCTCTGGAAAAAGCGCTTCGGGTCGCGGATGAAACCGAATCCCTTGCCTGCGATTTCGCAGTAGCCTTCGGCTTCCGTGAGCTCGAGCGGCTCGGGTTCGCGCGGCGGTGCTTGCTCGCCTTGCTCATTCGTTTGTCCCTCGCGCGGTTCCCGAGGTTCGCGTTGGTCACGCTGGTCGCGCTGATCACGATCGCGCTGGTGGCGTTGATGACGCTGGTCACGTTGGTCGCGCGGATGACGCTGCTGTTGCGGTTGTCCACCGGGCTGCTGCGGCTGTTGCTGACGCGCTTCTCCCGGCGCCTGCGGCGCGCCGCCCTGCTGCTGAGCCTGGCGTGCTTCCGCCGCCTGCTGTTGCGCGAGCGCGGAGGTCGCTTGCTGCGCCGCCATCTTCGCGGCGTTCATCGCCGCCATGATCGCGTCGAGTTGGGGCTTCTCTGTGGGAATGGGGAGTCCGGCAGCCTTCAGGAAGGCTTCGACTTCGCGCGGGATGTAAAGCGGACGCGGCTTCGGTGCAGCCGGCGCGGCGGGAGCTTCTCCAGCGGGCGCGACGGCCGCAGGCGCGGGTTCTGGCGCAGGCGCTGGTGCAGCGACTGCGGCAGGCGTCGCCACCAGAGCGGGCTCCGGCGCAGAAACGGGCGCGGGTGCTTCAGCCTTCGACGCCGATTCCTGCAAACCCGGCAATTCCGGGGCGTCAGCAGACTTCGCTGACGCGGGTGCGGCCTTCTTGCGGGTGGTCTTTTTGGCTTTGGGTTCCGAAATCTCAGGGGTGCTCTCTACTTCCGCTTTCTCGGTCGCAGCGGTTGCGGCGGTCTTCTTGCGCGCAGGCGCCTTCTTTGGCGCGGCAGCTGCGGCTTTCGGCGCGGCAGCAGCCTTTTTGGTGGTGGGTTTCTTCTTCGGCTCGGTCTCCTCGGAGACGGCAGCGGCTTTTCTTGGCATGATCTAAATTGGAATGGTTGGTCGGGGGACGGCGGCGCAGGCCACCGGAAATGTCGTGTGCATATTAGCCGCAGATTCTCACCTGCGGTTTGTCAGCAAAGTCAGTGTGTCAGAGTGGACGTAGTGGACGTCATCGTTTTCCCCCAGCGCATCGGAGTCATCTCCGAGCGGATCGGAGGTTCCTCCGGGCGAATCGGAGAATCGCGAGGCTTGCGCGGCAACCTTGTCGGTCCTCAGTGGCAGAACGTTTTGGTGCAGGCCAGTCAACGTCGTCGAGTCGGATCCGCGGTATGCCTCGTAAAAGGAATCGCCCACCGAAAGCAGATGGCCGCGCGAGGTATGATGGAAATGAAGTTCTATGCCCCTCGGAGAAACTGCAACACTGCATTCGAGCGGGGGCTCGAAAGCGTGAACCCCGAGGGCGGTAGTTCTTAAGACGGAATTTCGCTCAAAATGTTCAATTCCAAAGCTGCCGGTGTTTAACTCGTGCTGCGCATTCAGGCGAGTGGCAGTTTCTTCCGCGACGGATACAGGACACACCGCGCCTGGTTGGCGCTCCGCTTTGCCGGATCGCGCCTTGAGCGCTTCTGCGTTCGTTGCGAGCGTGGAAGTGCCAGCGAGCTTAGAGACGAGCTTGCCGCATTTCGCATCGAGGGCGCCTGGTTGGCGCTCCACTTTGGACCACTGGTGTCCAGCCATGACTTGGAAAAGGTGAAAAGAGACGTCGCCGCGTCGCTGA
>CBHXZU010000587.1:0-4459 GCA_966125105.1 uncultured Prosthecobacter sp. | reverse complement strand
GACCCGGCCAAGTTGGCCCATTGGGCCTTCAAGCCCCCAGTGCGGCCGGGAGTCCCGCAAGTGAGTCAACCCGGGTGGGTGCGGTCGCCGATCGATGCATTTGTTTTGGCGAAGCTGGATGCGGAGAAACTGTCGCCTTCTCCTGCGACGGATCGCGTCACGCTTTGTCGTCGTCTTTATCTCGATCTGATCGGTCTTCCGCCAAAGCCGGAGGAAGTAGATGCATTCGTCAATGATGCCTCGCCTGATGCGGAGAAGGAGCTGATCGAAAAGCTGCTGGCGTCGCCGCACTACGGCGAACGCTGGGGCCGCCAATGGCTTGATGCCGCCCGTTATGCGGACAGTGATGGCTACGAGAAAGATAAACCGCGCATTGCGCACTTCTACCGCGACTGGGTGGTGTCTGCCCTGAACCGCGACCTTCCGTATGATCAATTCATCATCGAGCAAATCGCGGGCGACCAACTCCCGAACCCCACGCAAGACCAAATCGTCGCGACCGGATTCCTCCGCAACTCGCTCCTGAACGAAGAGGGCGGCGTTGATCCCGAGCAGTTCCGCATGGAGGCGATGTTCGATCGCATGGACTGCATCGGCAAAGCCGTGCTCGGCCTCACGTTGAACTGCGCGCAGTGCCACGATCACAAGTTCGATCCCATCACGCAGGAGGAGTATTACCGGATCTTCGCCTTCCTGAATAACGACCATGAGTCGCAACCGCGTGTCTATTCCGCGAGCGAGATGAAAGCGCGCGCTGATGTCCTCCGGGAAGTCAGCGACGTGGAGCGCGAGTTGCAGCACGCGCGTCCGAATTGGCAAAAGGAGATGGGCGCATGGGAAGATGCCTGGCGCGCTCGGCCGAAGCCGGAGTGGAAGGTGGTGGAGGTCGACGTCGACAAGAATGGCACCGGCGGGCAGACCTTTCTGACAATGCCCGACAAATCGCTCATGACGGCGGGTTTTCAGCCCACCAAGGCAAGTTGCGTCGGGGTGGTGAAGACAGAAGTGCGTGGCATTACGGGGTTCCGGATCGAGACGCTGCATGATCCTGACCTTCCGGCGCAGGGTCCCGGTCGTTCTTTCATGGGGACCTTCGGGCTGACGGAGTTTTCCGTGGACGCGCAGACGAATGGCAAAACCACCCCGGTGAAGTTGGCAAAAGCGACTGCCGATATCTCCGCGGCTGCGGATACGCCGGTGCATCCAGCTTTCAACGAGAAGACGCCGGTGAAACGCGTGATGGGGCCGGCGAGCTACGTGCTCGATGGGAACAAGGACACATCGTGGTCGAGCGATCTCGGGCCGGGACGGCGGAACTTTGAGAGCACCCTGGTGGTCGCCGCGGAAAAGCCGATCAATGCCGATGGCGCGGCGACAGTCACGCTGAAGCTTCAAATGAGCATGGGCGGGTGGAACGCGGACGACTTGCACTGCGCGCAGATGGGGCGATTCCGCGTTTCCGTCACGACATCGCCGAATCCCGAAGCGGACTCGGTCCCTCCGCATGTGCGCTCTGCTCTCGACGTGCCTCGCGCGCAGCGGACGCCCGCGCAGGTGGCCACGATCTTCAGCCACTGGCGGACAACCGTTCCGGAGTGGAAGGATGTGAACCTCAGGATCGAGTCGATTTGGGCGAAGCATCCGGAAGGTGTCACGCAGTTCACTCTTTCACACCGCGACGGCGGGCGCATGACCCACCTGCTGAAACGGGGTGATTGGCTCAAGCCGGGAGAAGCAGTGAAGCCCGGTGTGCTCAAGGTGCTGAACGCGCTGCCTGAAAAGGCGGACGATTCCCGACTCACCCTCGCTCGCTGGATGGTGGACCGGAAGTCGCCGACGACAGCGCGGGCGCTCGTGAATCGGGTATGGCAGTCCTACTTCGGCACGGGATTGCTTTCCACGCCGGAAGACTTCGGCGTGCAAGCGGAGCGGCCGTCGCATCCGGAGTTGCTCGATTGGCTGGCGGTGGAGTTCATGGAGCGCGGGTGGAGTTTGAAGCAGCTCCATCGCTTGATCGTTAGCTCCGCAACGTACCGACAGTCGTCGAATGTCTCGCCGGACTTGCTCGCGAACGACCCTTACAACCGATTGCTCGCTCGCGGCACACGTCTTCGAGTGGAAGCGGAGATTGTGCGGGATCTGCAGCTCGCGGCGGCAGGCATTTTGAATCCGAAGATCGGCGGTCGTGCTGTCATGCCACCTGCGCCGGTGTTTATCTTCCAACCGCCCGCCAGTTACGCGCCATTTCCCTGGTTGGAGGAGAGAGGTGAGGATCGCTATCGCCGTTCGATCTACACGTGGCGTCGACGGACGACTCCTTATCCGTTCCTGCAAGTCTTCGACGCGCCGGAAGGGAACACGAGTTGTGTGCGCCGGGCGCGCAGCAACACGCCGCTGCAGGCTCTCACCACGCTGAATGAAACGGTCTCGATGGAAGCCGCGCGGGCACTGGCGAAACGCATGCTGACTGCGGGCAATGATGCCGAGCGCATCAAGCTGGCCTTCCGCAGCGTGATCAGCCGCCAGCCGAGTGATGCGGAATCGCGGGAGCTCCTGGCGTTCCTCGATCGCTCCAAAGCGCGGGTGAGAGATGGACGCGCGAACGCCGAGCAACTTTCGCCGGAGGATCCCGCGGCCGCCGCTTACACCGCCGTAGCGCGCGTGATCCTGAACCTCGATGAAGCCTTTACCAAAGAATAGCCATGAACCACGTCGCTGAACTGCAACGCAGCCATCTCACCCGCCGCTGGTTCTTCCGCGAATGCGGAGTGGGACTTGGTGCCGTCGCGCTTGGGCAACTCCTGGCGCGGGATGCTCAGGCGTCGGCCAGCCCGATGCTCCCACATGTGTCGCACTTCGCGCCGAAGGCCAAGCGCGTGATCTACCTCTTCCAGGCCGGCGCGCCTTCGCACCTCGAACTCTTTGATAACAAGCCGGACCTCGCAAAGTGGGATGGAAAGTTGCCCCCGGCGGAGTTGCTGAAGGGCTATCGCTCGGCATTCATCAATCCGAACAGCAAGCTGCTCGGTCCGAAGTTCAAGTTTGCGCGACACGGACAGAGCGGCGCGGAATTCTCGGAATTGCTCCCGCACACCGCAAAGATCGCGGACGATATCTGCATCGTGAAGAGCATGGTCACGGATGCGTTCAACCACGCTCCCGCGCAGATCTTCATGAACACCGGATCGCAGCAATTTGGGCGTCCAAGCTTTGGCTCCTGGACGACCTACGGCCTCGGGAGTGAATGCGAGGATCTCCCGGGGTTTGTCGTTTTCTCGACCGGCACGAAGGGAACGAGCGGCGGCGCGAGCAATTACGGATGCGGCTTCCTGCCCACAATCCACAGCGGCGTGCCGTTCCGTGGGCAAGGGGATCCCGTGCTTTATCTGTCCAATCCCGCGGGCGTGGATGACAGCTTGCAGAAGGACACCGTCGAGACAATCGCCCGCCTCAATCAGCAGCGGCTCGGCGTAGTCGGTGACCCGGAAATCGCGACTCGGATCAATAATTATGAGCTCGCGTATCGCATGCAGCAGGTCGCTCCCGAAGTGATGGACTTGAAGCGGGAGCCGCAACACGTGCTCGACGCCTACGGCGCGGAACCTAGCAAGAGCAGCTATGCGAATGCCTGTCTCATGGCGCGTCGCCTGGTGGAGAAAGGCGTGCGCTTCGTACAAATCTTCCACGAAGCCTGGGATCACCACGGTGGTCTCGTCAAAGGTCTCCAGGATCAGTGCGCCAAGACCGACAAAGCGAGCGCCGCGCTCGTGCAGGATCTGAAGCAACGCGGCATGCTCGAAGACACCCTGGTGATCTGGGGCGGCGAGTTTGGCCGCACACCCATGGTGCAAGGCGGCAGCGATGGTCGCGACCATCATCCGAATGCGTTCACCATGTGGTTCGCCGGAGGCGGAGTGAAGAAGGGCATCACGATCGGCGAGAGTGATGAGTTCGGCTTCAACGCCACGGTCGACAAAGTGCATGTGCACGACCTGCACGCCACCTTGCTCCATTTGCTCGGTTTCGATCACACGAAGCTCACGCATCGCTTCCAAGGCCGCGACTTCCGCCTTACCGATGTCTTCGGTGAAGTCGTGAAGAAGATGCTCGCGTAACCGCTCCCTTCAAATCCGAGGAGACGGAGCCTTCGTTCCGACCGGCGCGGCGTGCTTGCGCATCACAAATCGCAGATAGACGAGCGCGCCACTCTTCAGCCCCGAATGCACCTTGCCGCCCGCGAGTCCCGCAAATTCGGAAAAAGTCGCCCGCAGCTTGGCCGGCACCAGCCGCTCGACCAGCGCCCGCTTCCGGGCGTTATCAAGGTCCATTGCCTTCAATACATCCCGCGTGATGTCCTCCTTTTCCGCCAGCTCCCATGGCTGCGCTAATAACGCGCGTTCCAGGCCGTCCGTTTCGGACCGCTCCCTCAGATCAGCGAACAGAAACCATCCGCCCGGCC